>QHYA01000166.1 GCA_003223995.1 Acidobacteriota bacterium
GAGTCCTCCGCGGTACGGATCGCGTTGTCCGCGACGATCACCGCCTCCTCGCGGCTCGCGACGCCGGCTTCGGCCTGCGTGATCTCGATCGGAGCCAGCGTCCCCACCTCCACCTTGGCCTTGTTCAGCTTCAGGAGGTTCTTCGCGAGGTTTAGCGCCTGGTTGGCCACGTCCAGGTCGCTGATGGCGCCGGCGAGGTCCCAGTAGGCGTTCGTCGCGTCCCTCACGGTCGTCAGAAGCGTCCGGCGCACCTGGCTCTGGCTGACGAGAAGGTTGTTCCGCGTGATAACGACGTTGAGTCGATCGGGCTTCGCGCCGAAACCCTTCAGCAGCGGCTGCGTGAACGAAAGGGTGAGCTCGGAGCGATATGTGGGATTGGCGAATTGAAAGCTTGCTGTTCCAAGCTGAACAGCGCTGCGTTGATTGTTCCAGGCCAAAGTTGCGATGGCTCCCGTCAAGAACTCCTTGCGGATGCCTGCATCGAAGACGTCCGTTATGCTGGATGTAGCGCTGAAGGCGCTCGTGGCCTTCGAGGTCTGCTTGGACCTGCTGGAGTTGCCGGAGGCGGTCGGATCGAAGATGGAGCGGGCCACGATCACGTCCTGCTTCCTCTGCTCGGGATCCATGCGGGCGACCTGGATGTCGAGGTTCCCGTCCACGGCCATCCGGATCGCCTCCCGCAGGGACAACTCGGTCGGCGGCAGGCCCTCCGGGCTCTTCGACGTTGTTTCGTCCTTCGCCTGCGGCGCCGCGGCGGCCGGCGCCTGGCCTTCCCGCCCGGCCACGGGTGGAGCTGCCGTCTGCTGCGCCGGCTTCTCCTGCGATGGGACCGGCGGTCGAGCTTCCTGTCCCGCCCGGGCGTGAGGGACCTGGTTCAGCAGCAGCAGAATGAAGGCGAGAGTCAGTGTTCCCGGCCTTCGGCTCTGAATCGTCACGAGGACCTCCTGGTTTGGTCCAGTCAGCACGCTTCAGTCACGGCGGCTGCTGTCAGTGTCTCCGCTGGTGTTTCGTCGAGACCCGCCCCCGCACGCGGGATATTACGGCCAAGGGGCGCCTATTGTTTCACGAACGCACCAGCGGCTCGAAGAGCAAATGTGCGGTCCATTGACGGCTCCGAGCGGGCTTCCCGCGGCTGCGCGCAGTCAGTTCGAGGGGGACCAAGGGAGCCGCTCGTCCGGACGCGCACATGGCTCGACGGGGCCGATGAGGTCACTCGGCAAGAAGACAGGCCGCACGATGACCTTCTCCCACCTCCTTGAAAGGGGGTTCGATCCGGGAGCAATCGGCCACGGCGATCGGACAGCGAGTGTGAAACCGGCAGCCGCTCGGAGGATCGACCGCGCTGGGCATCTCCCCCCTGACCCCGTTCTGGAGCGTCCGCTGCCTCGCTAGGTCCGGGTCGGCCACCGCACCACCGACAGGTCATGTGCGATGAAGAGGTAGGAGAGCCCCAACCTCCGCTGCAGCTCCACGAGCAGGTTGATGACCTGCGCCTGGACGGACACGTCGAGCAGGGAGACCGGCTCGTCACAGACGACAAGCCGCGGCTCCACCGCGAGGGCGCGCGCGAGACCGATCCTCTGCCTCTGACCACCCGAGAACTCGTGCGGGTAGCGGTCCTTCCACCGAGGGTCGAGACCGACCGTGCTCAGAAGCTCCGCGACACGCCTCTCCCGCTCCTTTCCCCTCGCCAGACCGTGAATCGCCAGAGGCTCCCCTACGATCGAACCGATCGTCATCCGGGGGTTCAGGGAAGCGTAAGGATCCTGAAAAACCCCCTGTATGTTCCGCCGCATCCGCCTCATCGCCCGCCCATCCAGCGACAGCAGGTCCACTCCGTCGAACAGGATCGAGCCGCCCGTCGGTTCTATCAGCCGGAGGATGCAGCGTCCTAAGGTCGTCTTTCCGGAGCCCGACTCTCCGACGAGGGCGAGCGTCTCGCCCCGGCCGATCTCCAGGTCGATCCCGTCCACCGCTCTCAGGTGCGCCCCGGCGCGCCCGAACAGACCCCGGCGCAGAGGGAAGTGCTTCTTCAATCCCCGTACCTCCAGGATCGGGCCGTGAACAGAGCGACCAGAGGAGTCCCGAGGCGCGCTCTGCCGGAAGAGGCCTGGCGCCTCCCCCGGCGATCCGCCGGCAATGGTTTCAAGCGATGAGCTCATCAAGCTGGCTGCGACGAGGGAAAGACCGGCGAACCCTTCACCTCCGGATAGAGGAAGCACGAGACCTTCCGGCCAGGGACGGTCTCGGCCAGCAGCGGGATCTCGGACCGGCAGCGGTCGTGAGCGTGAGAGCAGCGCGGCGCGAACGAGCAGCCGGCGGGGAGATGGCGCAGGTCCGGAACCATTCCCTCGATCGCCGGCAGCGGCGCGCCGCGGGCCCCCGGCCCCCGAGGGCGTGGGACCGAGCTGAGGAGCCCCTGGGTGTAGGGATGCTGGGGAGAGCGGAACAGCTCGCGCACCGGGGCTTCCTCCACGATCCTGCCGCAGTACATGACCGCGACCCTGTCCGCTACCTCGGCGATCACGCCGAGATCGTGTGTGATCAGAAGGATCGAAAGACCCATTTCCTTCTGGAGCCGGCCGAGGATCTTCAGGATCTCCGCCTGGATCGTCACGTCCAGGGCGGTCGTCGGCTCGTCGGCGATCAGAAGCGAGGGCTTGCACGCCAGCGCCATGGCGATCAGGACGCGCTGGCGCATCCCTCCGGAGAGCTGATGGGGATAGTCGCCGGATCGCCGTTGCGGATCCGGTATCGCCATCACGTCGAGCATCCTCACGGCCTCATCCAGCGCTTCCTTCCTCGGCTTGCCCTGATGCAGCCGGACTGCCTCTGCGATCTGGAAGCCAACCGTGAAGACCGGATTGAGCGCGGACATCGGTTCCTGGAAAACGATCGAGATCTCGCGGCCGCGGACGCGGCGCATCCGCTCCTCGGACAGCGACACCAGATCCTTTCCTCTGAAGAGCACCTCGCCCCCCGCGATGCGCGCCGAGGGCGGCAGCAGCCTCATGATGGAAAGCGCGGCGATCGTCTTGCCGCAGCCGGACTCACCGACCAGCCCGAGGGTCTCCCCCGATGCGAGGCGGAAGGAGACATCGTCCACCGGCCGCATGGCGCCGTCCCGCGTGCGGAGATCCACTCGCAGGCGGCGCACTTCGAGAAGCGGCTCCCCACCGACCGCCTCGCTCCCAGTCACGGTGAGCGCTTCTTTCCCGCGGGGCCCACCGCCGCCCCGCGGGATCGGATCGCCTTCGCCCGCGCCTCCATCTTCTCCGCCTCGGCGTCGCGGCCGGTCCTTCTCAGAAGCAGGGAGTAGTTCTCGAGCGCCGTGGCGAGGTTGGGGTTGGCCGGCCCCCGCGCCTTCTCCCAGATCGCCAGCGAGCGCTTGTAGAGCGGCTCGGCCTGATCGTAGCTCCCCTGCCTGAAGTAGAGGGCGGCCAGGTTGTTGAGGTCGGTCGCGACATCCGGATGGTCCTTGCCGAGAACCTTCTCCAGGATGGCAAGAGACCGCTTGTAGAGGGGCTCGGCCTCGGCGTACCGCTCCTGGGTCTCGTAGAGGGCGGCCAGGTTGTTGAGGCTGCTCGCGACATCGGAGTGCGAGGGGCCGAGGGACTTCTCCAGCAGCTCCAGCGACCGTTTGTAGTATTGCTCGGCATCCGCGTACTTCTCCTGCTTGTAGCAGACCATCCCGAGGTTATTGAGGGTCGTGGCGAGAGTGGGATAGTCGCTGGCGAGAGTGGGATAGTCGCCCTGTTTTCCCGTCTCCTCGATCGCGACGATCCGCTTGTAGAGGGCCTCGGCGTCGGCGTACTTCCCTTCCTCGTCGTAGAGCGCTGCGAGCTTCCTCAGGCTTGGCGCGAGCCGGGCGCTGTCGGCCCCGACCGCCTTTTCTCCGATATGAAGAGACCGGGCGAAGAGCTTCTCGGCATCTGCGTATCTCCCCTGCTGCTGGTAGATTTTCGCGAGCTTGTCGGTCGTGAGCATCAGGTTGGGATGCTCGGCGCCGAGGCTCTTCTCGAGGATCGCGAGGGAGCGCACGAGCAGCGGCGCAGCCTTCGAGTCCTTGTGCTCGAGCAGGTAGAGGGACGCGAGCTTCTCGAGCATCACGGCGATCTGGGGGCTGTCTGCGGGCAGAGCCGCCTGTTCGACGGCAAGAGCTCTCCTGTAGGCAGGCTCGGCCTGAGCGTAATCGCCTCTCTTCTCGCGAACCGCCGCCAGCTCCCCGAGGCTCTCGGCCAGCCGGATGTCCTTCTGGCCGAACTTCTCGGCATCCTGGACCGCGAGCCGGAACATCCTGTCGGCCTCATCGAAATCTCCGCGGGCATAGGCGGATCTCCCGGCGTCCAGGTGCAAGGTGTAGCTCGCGGCATCCGCCTGAGAGGAAGCCTGCGCCGATGACTGCCCTGATGTCGGCGATGGCGACGTGGCAGATGGCCGCGTCCCCGCCGGCGAGGCCGATCGAGCCGCCGACCGGGTGACGCCGGGCCCGGCGGATGTGCGAGCAGCCGCCAGGGAGAAGGCGACCGCCAAGGCAAGCGCTGTCCTGAAGGGGCTCATTCGAGGTCCTCGAAGCTAGGCCAGGCTAGGCTAGGCCAGGCTAGGGGCTACAGAGCGAATGACTCCCGGTATTCTCCGAACACGGCGCGCAGGCAGCCCGCGATCTCGCCCACGGTCGCGCGAGCCTCGACCGCCTCGAGGATCCGCTCGACGAGCGATCCTGGGACGTGCTTCCAGCGAGAATCCGGCCCGCAGGAGACGGAGCTCACGGTTTCGCCGGAAGAGCCAACGAGGCCCCGCGCCGCCTCTTCAACGCGCGCCAGCGCCGCATCGACGGCAGCGGCGTCGCGCCGGACCCGCAGATCCCGGAGCCCGGCCACCTGTTTCGCCTCCAGTTCCGGGCTGACGGTGAGGATCGGCAGCGGCTGCTCCTTTTCCGAGCGGTAGCGGTTGACGCCGACGATGATGCGCTCGCACGACTCGACCGAGCGCTGCTGCCTGTAGGCCGCCTCGTGGATTTCTCGCTGCATGAAGCCCTGTTCGACAGCCCTGACCGCGCCCCCCATCTCGTCGATCTTCTCGATGTAGCGGCGGGCCCCGGCCTCGATCGTGTCCGTCAGCCACTCCACGAAATACGAGCCGGCGAGAGGATCCACGGTGTTGGCGATGCCCGACTCCTCCGCGAGGATCTGCTGGGTGCGAAGCGCCACGAGGGCCGACCGCTCCGTGGGGAGCGCCAGCGCCTCGTCCATCGAGTTGGTGTGCAGCGACTGGGTTCCTCCCAGCACCGCCGCGATCGCCTGCAGGGCGACCCGCACGATGTTGTTCTCGGGCTGCTGGGCGGCGAGGCTCGCCCCGGAGGTCTGCGCATGGAAGCGCAGACGCCCCAGCGTAGGATCCGCCGCGCCGAACCGCTCCACGACGATCCGCGCCCAAAGCCGCCGAGCCGCACGGAACTTCGCCGCTTCCTCGAGCACGTCCGAAGAGGCGTTGAAGAAGAACGACAGCCGCGAGCAGAACTCCTCGAGAGGCAGGCCCGACTGCCGGACCGCCTCGACGTAGGCGATGGCGTTGGCCAGCGTGAAGGCGACCTCCTGCACCGCCGTGGATCCGGCCTCCCGGATGTGGTAGCCGGAGATCGAGATCGGGCTCCAGCGCGGCAGATGGCGGCTGCAGTACGCGACCACCTCGGCGACCAGCTTCAACGACGGGGCCGCGGGATAGATGTAGTTCCCTCGCGCCACGTACTCCTTGAGGATGTCGTTCTGCACCGTCCCCGCCAACCGTTCCGGTGGGATCGACCGGCGACGCGCCACCGCGAGGTACATGCACAGGAGGATCGCCGCCGTGGCGTTGATCGTCATCGAGGCGGAAACGTGATCGAGTGGGATCCCCTCGAGCAGCCTGTCCATGTCCTCGACCGAATCGATCGCCACTCCGACCTTGCCCACCTCCCCGCGGGCGAGCGGATGGTCGGAGTCATACCCGAGCTGGGTCGGCAGGTCGAAGGCGATCGAGATCCCCGTCTGACCTTGCGATAGCAGGTACCGGTAGCGGACATTGGACTCCTCGGCCGTTCCATAGCCGGCGTACTGGCGCATGGTCCACAGACGACCGCGATACATCGTGGGTTGGATGCCGCGCGTGAAAGGGTATTCCCCGGGGAACCCTTCGTCCCGGCAGGAGTCGTGATCCGGCAGGTCAGCCCTTGTATAGACGGCGGAGAGGTCGATCTCCGAGGCCGTGCGGAAGCGGGCCTTCCCCTGGCGGGCCGGCGCCTTGTTTTCCGCTGCGCCCGCGAGTCTTCCGGGGGGCACGGAACCCTTTCCGCTGTCAGGCATTGCCGCTATTATAGAGGTCCAGCGGCCGTCCTGTGATCCTTCTGCTGGTCCCATCAAAAGACTCTGCGGCGAGGGCGCTGCGATATGTTGCGCTCGCCTGCATGGCGATTGCTGGGTTTGCGGCCGGTCATCGGGGAATGGCGGACATGCCGGAGACGCGCCCGACCGTCTCGAAGGATTCGAAATCGACCGAAGGAATGGTCGCTGTATCCGAGACGGGATCGCCTCTTGTCTTCACGCTCGTGTGCAAGAACGGAATGCCGGTGGTGGTGGACAGCCGTCCGGGGAGCCGCACCGTCTTCATCGAGATCGCCGCGCGAGTGGGCTCTCGCGACGAACCGCGGGGGCTTGCCGGGATGTCGCACCTCCTCGAGCACCTGCTCTTCAAGGAAGGACACGCCCCGACGGGAAAGCGCAATCCCGCTTTCTCGGCCCTCAGGGCGGTCGGCAGCGTCATCAACGCTTCCACGGATTTCGAGCTGACGGAGTACCACGCAGATGTGCCGGCGGACCGTTTCGCCGAGGCGTGGGACGCGCTCGTGTCGCTCGTCACCGGCACGGCCTTCAACGAGCAGGATGTCGAGCGCGAGCGGCGGGTCGTGCTCCAGGAGGTCGCCATGGGCAAGACCGATCCGCTGGCGATCGTGGCCTATTCGGTCCTCCGGAGGCTTTTCCCGGACGATCCGATCGGGCAGCCCGTCATCGGCTTCCGCCGGACGCTCCACAGGATCAGGCACGAGGATCTCGGCCACTACTATCGCCGCTTCTATGCCCCTTCCAACATGTTCGCTGTCATCGTGGGGGACGTGGATCCAGAGATGGCCGCTTCGCATGCCCTCGAGACGATCGGCGCGCTCCCCGCAGGCAGCGGCGTCCATCCTCCCTATTCCTTCCCCACGCCGCGGCCCGACCGTCTCTACAGATTCCGCACCTTGGTGAAGCAGTCCTACCTGATTGCCGGTTCTCTCACGGGGGGCGAGAACGCCACCGACGCCGTGGCGCTCGACCTGCTGGCGTCCGTTCTCGGCGGGAGCCGCAGCTCCCGGCTGCATCACCGGCTCGTCGATGAAGAGGCTCTGACCGACCAGGTTCTCGCCGTCAACTTCTCGGTTTCCAACACGGGCGCCTTCGGCGCCGGTCTCGCCGTGGACCCGCGAAAGACGGATCGCGCGCGGACGATCCTGCTCGAGGAGCTGATGCGGATGGCCAGGGAGCCGGTCTCGAAGGACGAGCTGGAGACGGCGCGAACGCTGCTGCGCGGGCGGCTGGCGCTCGAGTTCGAGACCAACGAGGGGATCGCCGGGTTCCGCTCCCAGAGGATGCTGCGGGCCCGGCCGATCGGCCGGGACGAGTTCCTGGCGGAAGCGGACGCGCTGGCGCCCGAGGACCTGCTGCGGGCGGCGCAGAGACACTGGGGCGAGAGCGGACCAATGGAGATCCAGGTGCTGCCGGCCCGCGGCATCGGCAAGCTCATCGCGGCGGTGAAGTATCTGCTCTTCCGGCGGCTGTAGCTCGGCCGGAGGCCGAGGAGTGTTCCCGGTTGCTCCGGCGAGTCGGCGAAGCGTATTCTTCCGCCAATGAAAGGCCGCTCTGGAGACTGGATGCGTCAGGCCGAGGCCGACCTCGATCTCTCGCGCAGCGCCATGGAAGACGAGCACTACGAGTGGGCATGTTTCGCGGCCCAGCAAGCGGCCGAGAAGGCGGCGAAGGCCGTTCACTTCCACTTCGGCCAGGAGGCATGGGGCCATTCCGTGACCGAACTGCTCGATGCCCTTCGCGATCGAGGCGTTGACGTTGAAAACGCCCTGCTGGACCGCGGGAGGGCCTTGGACAAACTCTACATTCCTTCGCGCTATCCCAACGGCCTGCCCTCCGGCGCTCCGGCCGACTACTTCACGAGGGCGGAGGCCGAGGAGGCGATCCGCCACGGGGAGGCCGTCCTTGCGTTCTGTCGTCGAATCCTATCGAGGCCGCCGGGTCCGGGTCTTCCGGCTTGATCGCAAGGCGTGTATCGCACGCCTGCGAGAGTGCGCGGAAGGGTCGCTCGAGCACTTTCCGGAGGTCCTGGAGATCCGGCTCTTCGGTTCGCTGGCGAGGGGGGAAGCGAGACCAGGCAGTGACGCGGACCTTCTGATCGTGCTCCAGGATTCCGACTGCGGTTTTCTCGAGCGCATCGCCCGGTTCCTGCCGCAGTTCACCGGGCTCGGCCTGGGCTGTGATCTCTTCCCGTACACACGGGACGAGCTGGCTCGCATGCGGAGCGAGGGAAACCCGCTGGTGCAGGCGGCGGACTCGGACGGGCTCCTCCTCGCCCGCCGCTGAAGGGACACGTGCGCCGGCCGCGGGGTCCTGCGCTGATACCCGAGGAGCCTGAGGAGGATGCCGCGGGAAGGTCGGAAGTAATCGGAAGTAAGATGTGTGCCTCCCTGCAACCAGGCCTGTCGCTTGTGAAGTGACATCGCTTTGGGCGGAATGCTTCTGACCGGAACCGTCCTGACCGGAATGCTGACAGCCCACGCCCTATCTGCTGCTCGGGCATCAGACGGAATCCCCTCGCCGCTGGCCTCCGGCGGAATCCCCTCGTCTGCGGAGACGATCGCGCCGGTGGAACCCCGGGAGAAGGGGGAGCAGGTGTCGGAAGAGAAGCTTCCGAACGGTATGACGTTCATTTATCAAGGCCGACCCGGTTGCGGGACCTACGCCATCACACTGGCCACGACCGGCGGCAGTTTCGAAGATCCGGACGAGCACCTGGGGCTGACCAATGTCCTGGCCGAGATGCTCCTGCGAGGGACGCCGTCTCGCTCCGGTCCCGATCTGGCCCGCCAGGTCGAGCGGACCGGTTCGTCTCTGGCCGCGAGCGGGGGCATGACGGCGGTCGAGCTTCAGGCGGTGGGTCCGGCGGCAGCTTTCGGCGAGGTGTTCGATATCCTCGCCGACGCGGCCCGCCACCCGCTCCTCGCAACGGAGGACCTGAGCAAGGAGATCGCTCTCGAGCAACAGGCTCTCCGGACCTCGCTCGACAACCCCTCCTCGGAGCTGATGCGCACGGGCCGGCCGGTCCTCTTCCGCGATCACAAGCTCGGCCGCGTTCCGAACCCCGAGACCTACCTGCAGAAGCTCGACATCGAGCCTCTGCGCGCCGCATACAGGAAGCGGTTCGTGGGCCAGCGGCTCGTCGTTGTCATCGTCGGCGAGGTGGAGCCGGCCGCCGCCCGGCAACGGGTCACCGCCGCCTTCGGGGACCTGGAGCCAGGGATAGCCACCACGCTCCCCTTTCCGCGCCCCGAGCCTCTGCGGGAGGAGCCTCGCGCCCGCGCTCGCCGCCGCACCTCGCAGCCGGAGCTGCTCGTGGCCATGCCGACCGCCGGCGTCGCGGACGAGGACGAGCCCGCCATGGACCTGCTCTCGAACATCCTCGGAGGCTTCCAGGAAAGGCTCTCCACAAGGCTTCGCGAGGAGCGGGGCTGGGCCTACTGGGTGAGCGTGGCCGAGTGGCGCTTCCCCGGCATGGGGCTCTTCGGCGTCCAGACGGCCGTGCCGAAGCGACACCTGGACGACGCCGAGAAGATCATCCGCGAGGAGCTGCATCGCATCTCCACCGAACCCCCCTCGCCGGAGGAGGTCGAGCGGGCGCGCCGTTTCACGCTCACAGAGCTGGCGCGAGCGTGGCAGCAGAGCCTCACCCGAGCTGCCGCTTTCGCCACGGCGGCGCTGCGTGGCCGCCCCCTGAGGGGCTACGAGGAGCGAGTGCAGCGGTACGGCTCCGTGACGCCGGAAGCAATCCGGGACCTCGCGCGGCGCCTGTTGGAATCCTCCAGGCTCGCCGTCGTCACGCTCTATTGAGTCGTCGCTCCCCGGAACTGGTGAACTGGTTTCGAGCAGCGATCTATTTCTGTTGCTTCCACATGCCGAGGACTCGCCCATCTGGGTCCTCGAACAGGGAAAACTGGCCGACACCGGGCACGTCCATCTTGTCCACGACGATTCGGCCGCCTGCCGCGAGCGGCGCAACAAACCGACCGTTGGGCTCGCCGCACCCACGCCGCTCGTCGGCTGCAGGTGCCTGTCGGGCCGCACGTCTCCGCTACAACGATCGGCCTATCGCCGCACCACGCGCACTACTTATTCTCGAACAGTGCGCTACACCTTCCGCCTTCGAACCCGAGGAATGAGACGACACCGGAACGAACAAAGAAGTCAGCGTTGCATCTGGGCTCGCCCTTCCCAGGAGGACTGCTGGGAACTAGAGCGTACACCAGCGCTCCTCCGCGCCGTTCGTTCGGTTTTCCCAACAGAGCCCTGAGGTCGCGAGACATCATGATGCAGTTGATCCGGTTGTACTCGACCTGGAAACGGTTGGGGCCGACCTGTTCGGCAGGCGTGAACGGAAACACGCCAGCCTCCATGAGTGCCTTGAATTCGGACATCCTCTCTTCTCCCCGCTTTCCTCGAAAGCGAGCTGCGGCTTCGACCGAACTCGTCGTAAGTCTTGAGGTATCAAAGCGACAGTCGCGAGTCTCCGGAGGCCAGGAACCACGAAGAGGTCCGCCCTGGGAATCAAATAGCATCAGTTCGGAAACCGCGATCGAAGTCTTCCAAGAAGGATACGCGTCCTCACTCCAGAAGGCTTTCTTCAATTCCACCTTGAGGTACCGACCTGTGCTCACGGGAAGCTCAATGACATTCGGTTCTGATCGATCGACGAATGCACAGGATTGGCCACCTGCTTTGCGCTTGAAGCACACAGCAGACGGTCCCTCGAGCAGATACTCGCCGACGAGCCTGAAGTCACCTGGAGAGTCGTTCGGTGCCGTGGAAATGACGATACGCTTGACAGCGTTATTGCCCCCTCCAGTACCTCGCTGCTCGGTCTGTCGATTGAAGACGACCACCCGATCGAACCGGCGATCAGTGCCAAGGTCAATGACGAACATAGCCCGGGCCCCGTCGGAACGACAAGTCCAGGTCGTGGCGGGTTGACCATCGACAACCCTATGTGCCTCGATGTCTTCTCTCGAAGGCACCAGTAGTGAGACTGCTCGGCGCAGCGACAGGTTCGGACCCCACGCCTCTGGAGGCGAGAACTTGAAATCCGAGTCCTTGGGCGTGATGGCTCGATACTTGGCCGAAATTTCTTCGTCGGAGTAGAGAATCGTGTCCGGTGCCGCAGGCAGCCCCGCAGCAAGGAGAAGGACGATCAGTGTTCCGGTCGTTGGCCTGGCTGCACCGGCCATCGCTCCGAGCTCCAAACGCACCGCGTAACGTGCGGGTTGGTGAATATACAGTGAGAATGTGGCCGGATGTGCCGCAAAAAGCCGCGGCGCGTTATTGGGCTGAGTGGAATGCTCTTGCTCTTGGAAGGAGGGGCTCGGGGGACAGGTTGATCGGCCGCTGTATAGTCGGAATGGGTAGTCGGATGAAATGGGCGCATGTAGAGGATGATAACCGAGAAGGTCGCGATAGAATCGGGCTCTTTCTCGGGGCCCTCTTGACGCGCCTTTCTCTCGCTGTGCTGGTCACGGCGGTGTGTTTCGCCGGAAGCTGCTCCGGCGACGGACGCCAGAACGGGCGGAGCGGTGGCGAGAAAGACGCAGCCTCGGGATCGCCAGGAGCTTTCGTCCGTGTGCTCGGGACCGTGCAGGATGGCGGCCTGCCACACGCCGCGTGCACCTGCTCCCACTGCGAGGCGGCGCGGCATGACCCCGCACGACGCCGGTGGGTCGCCTGCCTGGCCGTCTGTTTTCCGTCGGAGGGCCGCGCTCTGCTCATCGATGCCACGCCGGACATCCGGACGCAGCTCGATCAGGTACGCGACGTCGGCCAGCACCCGAACGGACGAACAGACCGCCACCCCGTGGACGGGGTCCTTCTCACTCACGCCCACATCGGCCACCTGATCGGTCTCGGGTTCTTTGGCTTCGAGGCGGTCCACACGAAGGACCTTCCGGTCTTCTGCACGCCGCGGATGGCCATGTTCCTACGATCCAACGGGCCCTGGGATCTGCTGGTCCAGCGGCGCGAAATCGTCCTGCGCGAACAACAGCCCGGAGCAAGCTTCCCCGTAGGACCCGGCGTCACGGCCACCTCCCTCGCCGTCCCTCATCGCGACGAGCACTCGGACACCGTCGGCTACCTCCTGCGCGGACCGCGGGCAAGTCTGCTCTACGTTCCGGACACCGATTCGTGGCGAGCCTGGACCCGGCCGCTGCCGCAGGTCCTCGAAGGGGTGGACGTCGCGATCCTTGACGGAACGTTCTATTCCGCCAATGAGCTGCCTGGGCGCGACATCTCGGAGGTCCGACACCCCCTGATGACGGAAACGATGACCCTTCTCGGGCCACTCGTTCGCTCGGGTCGCACTCGCGTCTTCTTCACGCACCTGAACCATTCCAACCCGGCGCTCGATGCGCGCGGGAAGGAGATCCGGGCGATGGAGGGGCACGGTTTCCACGTGCTGGAGGAAGGGCAGGAGTTCGCGCTCTGAGGCGCGCCGAAGTCACATCCCCGCGGCCGCCCCGTCGGGGTCGCGGCGGTCCCAGGCTCCTTCGAGGATGTTCGCCGCCGGATCATAAGCGATGGCCTGGGCCACTCCCTGAGAAGCAACGACGTTCAGCGCGTGCCCTTGCACCTGCAGCAGGGCCGCCGTGTCGGGAGAGAGCCCCCATCTCTCGACATTGATGCTGTCCGGAAGCCACTGGTGGTGGAAGCGGGGGGCGTCCACCGCCTCCTGGACGTTCATGCCGAAGTCCACGACGTTCAGGATCGTCAGCAGCACCGTGCTGATGATGCTGCGGCCCCCGAGGCTCCCCGCCACCAGCGAGAGCTTGCCCTCCCGTGTGAGGATCGTCGGCGCCATGCTCGACAGCATCCTCTTGCCCGGGGCCGCCAGGTTCGGATGCGTGCCGATCAGCCCCTCGGCGTCGGTGAGGCCGGGACCTGCGTTGAAATCCCCCATCTCGTTGTTCAGAAGGAAGCCGGCTCCGGCAACAACGATCCCCGAACCGTATCCCTGTTCCAGCGTCGTCGTCAGCGCGACGGCCGCCCGGGAGCTATCGACGACCGAGATGTGAGTGGTTTCCTCCCCCTCCGGGGGCCACTCGAATCTCGTGGGAGAGGAGCTCGAAGCCTTGTCCAGACGGATGGAGTGGCGCAGCCTCGCTGCATAGCTTTTCGAGGTCAGCCGCTCCACGGGCATCAGGGGGTTGAAGTCCGGATCGCCAAGGAACTGCGCCCTGTCCGCGAAGGCACGGCGCATGGCCTCGACCGTGACGTGCACCATCGCGGCCGAGCCGGGTCCTTCCAGGGCCGCCGACAAGCGCGATCCCGGCGCCGAGCCCGGCCCGCCCGAAGCCTCGAAACCGAGATGGTAGCCCTCGAGCAGGTTCAGGATCTCGATGAGCACGGCCCCTCCGGAGGAAGGAGGCGGCACGGCCAGCACCTCGTAACCTCTGTAGGTCCCCCGAAGCGGCTGGCGCTTGACAGCACGGTAGGATTTCAGGTCCTCGAGCGTGATCAACCCGCCGCCACGCTTCATCTCCTTCTCGATCAGCGCCGCCGTCTCCCCATCGTAGAACCCGGCCGGGCCTGCGGAGGCGATCCGCTGAAGGGTGCGGGCGAGTTCCGGCTGCCGGAGGAGATCTCCGGCCTCGTAGGGTGAACCGTTCTTCGTGAACTGCGCCATGGAAGCCGGATAGGCTCGCATCTGGGGCAGGACTTCCCGGATCGAGCGACACTGCCACTCGGTCAGCTCGAAGCCCCGCCGCGCGAGCTGCACGGCCGGCTCGACGAGCCGCTTCCAGGGAAGCTTCCCGTTCTCCTTCCAGGCCATGTAGAGCCCCGCGACCGTCCCAGGAACACCCACCGACAGGAAGCTGTCGTGATGAAGGCTGGCGTCGTATCCTCCATCCTTCAGGAACATCTCCGGCGTGGCCGCGGCGGGGGCAGTCTCGCGGAAATCGTAAACGACGGGCTGCCCCGAGGCCGGACGGTACAGAAGAAAGCCGCCGCCTCCGATGTTTCCAGCCCGCGGGTGCGTGACGGCCAGGGCGAAGGCCGTCGCCACCACCGCATCGACCGCGTTTCCTCCCTCACGTAGGACGCCCAGCCCCACTCGCGAGGCGTTGGCCTCCTGCGAGACGACCATTCCGTTCCTCGCACGGGCGGGCTGCGTCCAGGCGAGAGCCTCGACTCCTGCCCCCGAGAGGAAAGCTCCGGTCAGCGCGAGGATGGCGGCGCAGGGCTTCATCGCAGGCATCCTCCGAATCATACGGTTAGTCACAATGGAACGACCGGCTTCGATTCGCAGTGGTCGTAGGTTACGCTGCGAGTCGGAGACACGTAGCGCAGAGCTACATGCGAAAGGAGCCGGTCATGAAGAAGGATATCCGATTCGTCGGTCTGGATGTGCACGCCGAGACGATCTCCGTGGCAGTGGCTGACCCCAGCGGCGAGGTGAGGTCGATTGGCATCATCCCGAACCGTCCCGAGGCCATTCGCAAGCTCGTGAAGCGGCTCGGCCCCCCTGACACGCTGCGAGCCTGCTACGAGGCTGGGCCGACGGGTTACGTCCTCTACTGGCAGCTCACCGAGCTCGGGGTCAGATGCGATGTGGTCGCCCCCACTCTCGTCCCCGTCAAGGCTGGCGACCGCGTCAAGACCGACCGGCGGGACGCCGAGAAGCTGGCGCGCAGCTATCGCAGCGGGGATCTGACCCCGGTGTGGGTGCCCGATGCTGCGCATGAGGCCCTGCGGGATCTCGTCCGTGCCCGTGAGGCCGCCAAGAAGGACCAGATGCGGGCTCGCCACCGGCTTGGGAAGTTCCTGCTGCGGCACGGCCGAAGGCCCCCGAATGGGATCAAGCCCTGGACGGTCAAGCATCTGGAGTGGGTGAAGAAGGAGGTTGACTTCGATCAGCAGGCTCAGAGGGCCGTCCTGCTGGACTACATCAGCGAGGTCGATCACGCCCGCGACCGCATCCAGCGGCTCGAGCGCGCCATCGACGAGGCCGTGGAGACGGCCCCCGAGCGGATGCGCGCGGTCATCGAGGCTCTGCAGGCCCTTCGCGGCGTCGCGCAGGTGTCCGCCGTGACGATCGTCGCCGAAGTCGGCGAGCTGTCACGCTTCGCCCGGCCGCGGCAGCTGATGGGCTACAGCGGGGCCGTCTCGAGCGAGCACTCCAGCGGCGAGAGAACCCGCCGAGGGGCCATCAGCAAGGCCGGCAACAGTCACCTGCGGAGGATCGTCGTGGAGGCTGCCTGGGCCTACCGGCACAAGCCCTCCCTTGGGGGGGCTCTGCGAAGCCGTCAGGACGGCCTCAGCGAGGAGGTGAAGGCCATCGCCTGGAAAGCACAGCACCGGCTGCACAGCCGCTACCGCCGCCTGGCTGCGAAGGGGAAGGTCCGCCAGCAGGTGGTCACCGCCGTGGCCCGAGAACTTCTCGGATTCATCTGGGCGATCGGGGTCACAGTTGAGATGAACACCAAAGCCGCTGGGAAGCAACCTGCAAGGTAAGCGCGGGCGAACAAGGACAACCCGATCCATGAAGGCAGGGCGGACGACGGTCGAGGAGCACACGGAAAGGAGGATCCTCGTCGATTCTATGCGACAGGCCTCAGGCCGGACTCGCGAAGTTAGTCAGAGGAAGCTCCCGACGGATCACGACCATGACGGCGGGCCTTCGGCCCGATCCGCGAATATCAGAGTGATCAACCGTCGACATGAGCTCCTCGATCGTCGTCGGCTCTGCCTCCGAAGTGGACACGGACCAGAACAACGATCGAGGTGGACTTGACATGTCGT
>QHYA01000070.1 GCA_003223995.1 Acidobacteriota bacterium
CAGGCAGCGGTACTCGAGCTTCACCAGCTCCAGCTCCTTGACCACCTTCCGGTACTGATCCGAGGCGCCCCTGTGGTTTCCGCGCCGCTCGTTGATCCGACCGAGGAGATAGTGCAGCGTCGGCGCGTAGGAGGTGCGCCCCTGCAGGGCCATGAGGGTGTCATAGGCCTCGTCGAGCATCTCGAGACGGAAGTAGAGCTTTCCGAGGAAGAAGCGGGGGAGCGTGTCCTTACTGGCGATCGCCACGCAGTGACGCAGCGCCTCGATGGCCGCCAGGGGCTCTCCCGAATCGAGAAAGTGCTCCTCCAGAACGGTCAGGAAGATCGGCGAGCCGGTCAGCTCGAAACCCCGGTTCCAGACCTCCACCGCCTCCCGCTCGTCCCCCATCTCACGCAGGATCGCCCCCAGGCGGATATATGCGGGGATGAACAGCGGGTCCTCTTTGACGATGCGCCGGTAGAGGCTCACGGCGACTTTGGATTTGCCGTCGTTCTCGTACTTGAAGGCCAGGCTGTAGCGGATCCCGAGGCCGCTCTCCTTCTCGCCTTGGCCCTGCCGGCCGGACTTGCGGAGGATCCGGTCGATCTTGTTGTGGGCCTCGAGAGCCTCGATCCAGGAGCCCTCCTTCATGGCGATGGAGCGCAGCCTCCTGTAAGCAGACTGTGCCGCCTTCGGCTTGAGCTCGATGATCTTCGTCAGGGTCTTCTTCGCCTTCTCGAGGTCTCCCTGGGCATCGTAGTCTGAGGCCAGGGCATAGAGCGGGCGGGTATCATCGGACCTCATGCCCTGCGCCCGCCTGTGGTATTCGATCGCTTCGTCGCAGCGGCCCATGGCGCAGAGCACCTCCCCCAGCTTCAACAAGGCGTTGAAGTGGGTCGGGTCGGCCTCCAGCACAGCGCGGAACCACCGCAGAGCGTCCTGCTCTCGCCCCTCCATCACCGCCTGGAGCCCCTCGTAGAGTTTCTCCTCCACCTCGATCATCCGCTTCTCGGCCCTGTAGCGGCGGTAGCGGTGGAACTGGATCTTCAGCTCCCGGGTCAGCCCGAGGGCCATCGTGAACCCGACGCCTATCGCGAAGGCGGTGATGATGACGGCGAAGATGGGAGGGTTGGTCTTGCCGGCCAGGTGGAAGCGCGACCAGAGCAGCTCCTGGTTCCGGTAGAAGGACAGCCCGACGGCCGCGAGGACCCCGAATCCGAGCGTGATCCAGAGAAACGTGCGGATCTTCATGAAACGAGCCCGATCTTATTGTTCGATCCGGCCGAGTGTATCATCACCTATGATACGGCGCTCCTCTGAAAATCGAGAACGCACGGTAAATCTGCTCCGTCAGGACCGCCCGCGCCAGTGCGTGCGGAAGCGTCAGGGAAGACAGCGACAGGAGCAGGTCCGCCCGGCGCCGCAGCGCGTCCGAGAGACCCTCGGCTCCGCCCACGACGAAGCTGACTGCCGGTCCGGCCTGAAGCGCCCGGTCGAGCCACCGGGCGAACTGCTCGGAAGTCATGGCGGCCCCCCCTGCATCGAGGGCCACGAGGGTCTCGCGGGGGCCGACCAGCGCAAGGGCCGAGCGGCTCTCGCGTTCCGAGCGGGTCGCTCCCCGCAAGGACCGTCCGGTCGCGGGCCGGACCTCGATCATCTCCGCGGGACAGGACTTCCGGATCCGCCGGAGATAGTCGGCGGTCAACTGCTGCGCCTCCCCCTGTCCCGCGCGGCCAATGAAGATGAAACGGATCCTCAGACCCGCTACTCCAACCCGTAGCGCCGGCGTTTCTCGAGAAGCGTCTTGCGGCTGATCTTCAGGATCCTGGCGGCGGCTGACCTGTTCCCGCCCGTGCGCGAGAGCACCTCCCGGATGTAGGCCGCCTCCAGCTCGGCGAGGGACATCCCCCGGGAGGCGCCGTGCGCCACGAGGCCGGGAACGGTCTGCATCGCGTCGAGCGGCAGGTCGGCCACAGTCGCCTCCTCGCCGGCCGCCCTCAAGGCGGCGCACTCGCACACGTTCCGCAGCTCCCTGATGTTGCCGGGCCACTCGTAACGGGACAGAAACGCCACGGCCTGCTCGGAGAAACGGCGCACGCTCGAGCCGAACCGTTCGCCCGCCTCGGCCAGGAAGCGCTCGGCGAGGAGGGCCACGTCCCGCCCCCGGGCCCGGAGCGGGGGCAGCCGGAGGGTCACGACGTTGATACGGTAGAAGAGGTCCTCGCGGAACTCCCCCCGCTCGACCATCTGCTCGATGCGCGGGTGGGCGCATGCCAGGATGCGCACGTCCACGCTGATGGTCCGGCTCCCCCCCAGCCGCTCGAAGCGCTTCTCCTGAAGGACCCGAAGAAGCTTGGCCTGAAGCGCCCCCGGCAGGTCGGCCACGCCGTCGAGCAGAGCGGTCCCTCCGTCGGCCGTCTCGAATCGGCCGATCCGCTGCGCCGTGGCTCCCGTGAATGCCCCTCGCTCGTGGCCGAACAGCTCTGACTCGACAAGATCGGGCGGGAGGTTGGCGCAAGGGATCTCGACGAAGGGGCCTGTAGCCCTCGGTCCCATGAGGTGGATCTTTCGCGCCAGGAGGGACTTGCCCGTACCGGGCTCACCGAGGATCAGGACGGCGCTGGGTCTCGCCGCCACGCGCGAGGCGAGAGCGAGGACACTGGACATGTGGGAATCGGCGGTGACCAGCTTCTCGAGGGGCAGGGAGCTGGCCAGCATCGCCGGAGGTTATTCGTCTCTTCTGGCGGAGGCGGTCCTTCGGGAGAGAGAAGCCGTTGGGGACCTATCGTTGAAGTCGTCCTCGTAGGGCTTCCGGGGCGCGTCCCCCCAGAGGCGTTCCAGGTTGAAGAAGGACCTCTTTTCTCCGGTGAAGATGTGGACGACGAAGTCGATGAAGTCCATCAGGACCCACTCTCCCTGGCGGTAGCCTTCGATGCGCGCCTCGCGGTGCGGGCTGCCGCTCAGCCGCTCCGCGATCGCATCGGCGATGGCCTGGACCTGCCGGCTAGAGGTGCCATGACAGATGAGGAAGTAGTCGGTGATGTTGGAAATCCCGCGAAGGTCGAGCACGACGATCTGCCGGGCCTTCCTGTCGAGGGCTGCTGAGACGGCGAGTTCGATCTCCGGTGTGACGGTCATTCCCCGGTGGCCGGGTAACCTCCTCCGTAGATATCGTACTTCACAATATAAGAGGCCACGGCCTCCGGCACAAGGCTCTTTATCGTTTCCTTTCGCGCCAGCCTCTCGCGCACCTCCGTGGCGGAGACCGTATAGGGGGGCATGTCGAACAGCGCGATGCGCCCTCCGCACGGCCGGCCGGCGCCGGCGGGGGGCTGGGACAGCTCCGGCAAAGGCGAGATCCTCCGCCGCAGCCACGCGGGCAGCCCCTGGAGGACCTCTTCCTTTCTCACCCCCGGGCGGCTGGCGACGAGCAGGTCGAACTCGGCGACGAGCGCTTCCGGCTCGCGCCAGCTCGGCAGCTCGGCGAAGGCGTCGAGTCCCAGGATCAGTAGGGGAACGGCCGGAGTGTCGTCCTCCCTATAGGAGCGCAAGGTCTCGAGCATGTAGGAGATCCCCGCGCGCCGGATCTCCCTGTCCGAGGCCAAAAGCCGCGGCCGGTCTGTCGTTGCCAGGACCACCATGGCGAAGCGGTGCCAGTGGGCGGCAGGCCTGTGCGATGGACGGTGGGGAGGGCTGAAGGAAGGGACGAGATCCACTTTCTCGAGCCCGGCGGCTTCGAGCGCTGCGGAGGCCAGGGCCAGGTGACCCGCGTGGATGGGATCGAAGGTCCCGCCAAGGACTCCGATGCGCCTCACCAGGAAGAGCTGCTCCCTTCCAGCGCCTCCGGCTCCCCTTCGGCCCCGTCCTCCCCGAACGGGGCGAGTTGCGTCAGGGCGGCGGCGGTCTCCCGGACCAGCTCGGGCAGGCCCGACCCCGTCGCCGCGCTGATCTTCACCAACTGCAGCCCGCAGCGCAGGCAGTGGTCCTCGAGCCCCCTGACACGGTCCGGCTCCTGGGCGACGTCCATCTTGTTGGCCACGACGATCTGCGGGCGTCCGGTGAGAGCCTGTTTATACGCGGCCAGCTCGGCGTTGATCACATCAAGGTCTCTCACCGGATCGCGTCCCGTGTCCGGGGACATGTCCACGAGGTGCAGCAGGAGGCGCGTGCGCTCGATGTGCCGCAGGAACTGGATGCCGAGGCCATGGCCGAGGTGCGCCCCTTCGATCAGGCCGGGGATGTCGGCGATGACGAAGCTCCTGAAACCGGCGTCCACGACGCCCAGGTTCGGGACCAGCGTCGTGAAGGGATAATCCGCGATCTTGGGACGTGCGGCGGAGAGCCGGGAGATCAGCGTGCTCTTGCCGGCGTTCGGGAAGCCGATGATCGCCACGTCCGCCAGCAGCTTCAGCTCCAGGCGGAGCCAGCGCTCTTCCCCCGGCTGGCCCGGA
>QHYA01000071.1 GCA_003223995.1 Acidobacteriota bacterium
TCCGCATCTGCTTGTCCGGGGGAAGGAACTGCAGCGTGCGCATGTTGTGAAGGCGGTCACCGAGCTTGACCAGGATGACCCGCAGGTCGTCCACCATTGCCAGCACCATCTTGCGGAAGTTCTCGGCCTGTTTCTCTTCCTCGGTGGAGAAGACGATCTTCGAGATCTTCGTGACCCCCTCGACGATGTGCGCGACCTCCGGTCCGAAGTAATCCTCGATCACCTCTATGGTCGTGAGCGTGTCCTCGACCACGTCGTGGAGGAGGCCGGTCGCCACCGACGGGATATCCAGGTTCATGTCGGCGAGGATGTAGGCGACTTCGAGAGGGTGCACGAGGTAGGGCTCGCCGGAGGAGCGCACCTGGCCCCGGTGCTCCATGGCCGAGAAGATGTACGCCCTCCTGAGAAGGTCGAGATCCCCTTCAGGATGGGAACGCTCGGCCCGCTCCAGGATGTCTTCGAAACGGATCATGTGCCCCGTCTCCGGATGGGCGAGTGTGCCTTCTGCGATCGACAGTATCTGGCCCAATCGTCACACCTTCTCCATCCGCTTTCGGAAAGGATCAGGATACATGGTATCCACAGGGTTTGCGCGCATCAGTCGCGGAGCGCAACGCGCTCCGTCGGCTGAATGGGCGCCACCTCGGAGATTCTCTCTCGGAAGGAATTATAGTGCGCGGTGAGAAGCGAAGGCTACCGCCGCTACCGCCCCGGCCGGCTCGCGAGAGCCTTCCGGGCCTCGGCGCGGGAGGCCGCCGGACGGCTGGCGAGGGCCTTCTTGCGGGCGGCGAACAGCCACTCCCAGAAGATGATCACCGGGCTGGCGATGTAGATAGACGAGTATGTCCCGACGATGATCCCGACGACGAGGACGAAGGCGAAGCCGTTGAGCGCCTCCCCTCCGAACAGAAAGAGGGCCACGCATACGATCCAGGTCAGGAACGAGGTGATGATGGTCCGCGACAGCGTCTGGTTGATGGACAGGTTGATCGTCTTCGCAAGGTCCCCAGACCCCTTGAGCCGCAGGTTCTCGCGGATGCGATCGAAGACCACGATCGTGTCGTTCATGGAGTAGCCGACCAGCGTCAAGAAGGATGCGACGACCGGCAGCGAGAACTCCTTCCGCGAGATGCAGTAGATGCCGAGCGTGATGATGACGTCGTGGATCGTTGCGAGGATCGCCCCGAGCCCCCACTGGAAGCGGAATCGGAACCAGATATAGACGAGCATCGCCAGCATCGACAGGATCACCGCCAGGAAGGCCTTGTGCCGCAGCTCGGGCGCCACGGAAGGGCCGACATAGTTCTGCCCCCGGCTCGCCACGGGGCCGGTGAGGGCGATCTTCTTCAGCTGCTGGAAGGCGGGGTCGGTCATTCCCGGCGCACCGCGAAGCTCGTCCACCGAGGAGAGCAGCCCCCGCGATTCCCGTCTCATCCTGATGATGTTCTCCGCCAGGGAGGCGGCTTCATCGGACTTGAGGCCGCCGGTCTGCTCGAGAGCGCCGGCGATGGTCCTCTGATCCGCGAGGTTCAGGTCCAGCCCGCTTGGCGGGCCGCCGCGGACGGCCTCCAGAACCTTGCGCGTCACGTCGCGGCCGACCGGCGCGCCCGCTCCGACCTCTGCGCCGGCGCCTCCCGCCTGACCCGGCCCCGCCGGATTCTCCTGCTCGGCGACACGGACGTAGAGCTCGTTCTCCTTGGGATCGCCGAGCGTGGTGACGGTCGGGTTCTTCAGCCCCGCCTTCTCGAGGGCCTGGCGGACCGCTCCGATGTCCGGCGGTTGGGCGAACTTCAGTTGCAGCTCGGTCCCGCCGGTGAAATCGATGCCGAGGTTGACCCCCAGGACGAAGAAGACGGCGAGGCCGATGACGTTGAGGACGAGAGATCCGACGATGAAGTACCGCCGGATCCGCATGAAATCGTAGTTGGCGTTCGCGAACAGCCTCATATGCTCAGCTTCTCCACCCTGGGCCGGCCGCTCAGGATCAGATCATAGATGAAGCGGGAAACGAAGACGGCGGTGAAGACGCTGGCCAGAAGGCCGATGATGAGCGTCACGGCGAACCCTCTCACGGGGCCCGTGCCGTACATGAAGAGGAAGAAGGCCGAGGCCAGAGTCGTGACGTGGGTGTCGATGATGGTCACCAGGACCCGTCCGAATCCGGTATCGATTGCGGAACGCACGGTCTTGCCCAGGCTCAGCTCCTCACGGATCCTCTCGAAGATCAGGACGTTGGAGTCCACCGACATACCGACCGTGAGGATCAGCCCCGCGATTCCGGGAAGCGTGAGCGTGGCGTGCAGCCATGACATGGCGCCCAGAAGCAGCAGCACGTTGATGGCCAGCGCCAGGGTGGCGTTGACGCCGCTTCCTTTGTAGTAGAGCAGCATGAAGATCATCACCGAGGCGAACCCGAGCAGGGCCGCTGCGACGCCGCTCCGGATGGAGTCCCGGCCCAGCGAAGGACCCACCGTCCTCTCCTCGACGATGTTGACACGGGCGGGGAGAGCCCCCGACCGGAGCTTCAGCGCCAGATCCTCGGCCTCCTCCTTCGTGAAGTTCCCCTCGATGTAGCCGGTCCCGTTGGGGATCACGCTCTTGATCACCGGCGCCGTGATCACCTTGCCGTCAAGAACGACCGCCATGATCTTGCCCACGTTCTGACGGGTGATCTGCTCGAAGCGTCGAGCCGCGTCGGGCGACAGCTCGAAATCGACTGCGAGCGCCCCGAAACGGTTCTGACCCGGCCGCGCCACGCGCAGGTCGGCCCCCGCGATCGCGGAGACCTTCTTCAGAGGCCACCAGCGGGTCTCTTGCGAGCGCCCGGCCCGTCCGGTGGGTGGCTCCGGATAGGCTTCCGTGTCCTCGGGGAGCTGGCCCCCGAACATCGCGACCAGCCCTTCGCGTGTGGTCGGCGCGATGTACTGCCCCTCCGCCACGCCAGGCGGATAGGTCATCTCCTTCCATTCCAGCCGCGCCTGGGTCTGGATGATGTCCTTGACCCGCGAAGGGTCCTCCACGCCGGGCAACTGCAGGACGATCCGGCTGGCGGCCCCCTGTCCGATCCCTCCCTGTTCCTGGATCGAGGGTTCGGTCACGCCGAACTGGTCGATGCGGTTGCGGATCGTCGTCTGGCACTGGTCGACGGCGGCTTTCTCGAGGAGCTTCGCCAGCCGCGGCGTCATGGTCACGATGAGCCGGCCCGGCGATGGTCTGCTGACGGCCCAATCGGAGCCGATCGTCTCGGAGGCGAGATTGTCCACCTCGGAGGACTTGTCGGGAGGGATCCCGCCCACGACCACCGTCCGGTCTCCTTCGCGGTGGACGGATTCAAAGGAGATGCCCTTGTCCCGAAGTTTCTGGGTCCACAGGACCAGAAGAATGGACGCGCCGATGACCCCCCCGATGATCCCCGCTCTCCAGCCGAGCTTCCTCATTCGATTCCTACCACGCCGCCCGGTGGCGGGTCAGGAGGCCTCTTCCGCCTGCTTGCTGGTGATCGCGCTGCGGGCCACGTCCACCATCACGTTCTGCGCGATGCGCACTCGGATCACCTCGCCGGAAACACTCACGATGGTTCCATAGATCCCACCGCTGGTTATGACCTTGTCCCCGGCCTTCAGGCTGTCGAGCATCTCCTGGAGCTTCTTCCGCTGCTTGCGCGCCGGGGCGAACAGCAGGAAGTAGAAGATCCCGAAAATCAGCGCCAGGGGGAGGAGCTGGAACAAACCGTTCGGCAACCCCCAACCCCCAATTGGATCCGACGCGAGCAAGAGAGGCCAAGCCATCGTGGCACGGGATTCCCTGCGGGCATCTCTTGCCCGTGCGGAAGCGCGGAGGAATCTTGCCAAAAGCGCAGCAGCGGCGTCAAGGCGCCGCCTCCGACGCTCCGATACTCTTGCTGTTTCCGCCGCCTTCGCTTCAGGCTCGCGGCGCAGCGTCTGTTGCGGACGGACCCGATCGCCGCAAACGTCACCGAGCATAACCGAGGGACTGAAGCTCCTCGATCGTCTCCGGATCCACGTGCGGCCGCGGAGAGCCGTCGGCCGCTTCGAGCCCCTTGTAAACCGCTCCCATCCAGACGGCGAGACTCCCCGAGAGGCTGGTCCCCGAGGAAGCGAGGGTTCTCGTCTCGCCGGGATCGGCATTCAGGTCGTACAAGCTTCGTTTTCCCTCACGCACGCGCACGATCTCCTTGGCCGCGCCATCGATCAGGCCGATCTCCAGCAGGCCCGAGCGGCGCGATGAATCCGGATGGCTGCGGGACATCACCGCTCCCCTGTGCGCCTCGTAGCGGGTGACGCGGCCCCGCGGCGGCTCGCTTCCGTCCAACACGCCGCTCCAGTCGTAGCCTTCGAACGATCCGGGGGCGCGCAGATCGATCAGGCCGAGGATCGTCGGGGCGAGGTCGATGTTCAAAGCCGGAGCGTCGATCCTCCTCGGGCGGATCCGTCCCGCCCACAGCAGCGCCATCGGGATCCTCAACGCCTGCTCGAAGAGGTGCCTGCCGTGTCCCCAGTCGCCATGTTCCCCGAGACTCTCGCCATGGTCCGCGGCGAAGACGACCAGCGTCTCCGACTGAGGGGAATGTCTCGCAAGGCCGGCAAGCAGCCTGCCGATGTGGTGGTCGGCAAAGGCGATCTCGGTGTCATATCGGTCCGGCGCGCCGACGCTGGTCGCCTCCTCGAGACCGATCTGACGGGCCTGCTCCTCGTGGAAGCGGTAGGGCGCATGGGGATCGACGTAGTGAAGCCAGAGGAGCAGCGGCTGCGCGCGGGGCGCGGCGAAGTATTCCTCGATCCAGGCGAGGGCCCTCTCCGTCAGGTCCTCGGCGCTCGCCTCTCCTTTCAGAAGTCCGAGCCAGCGCTTGCGCGTGAAGACCCCCTCGTACGTGTCGAAGTGTTGCGCGAGCCCCGACAGCTTGTCCTTGAGCGTCCAGTTCCCGACGAAAGCCGCCGTGTGGTACCCCTTCGACCGCAGCAGCTTCGGCAGAGAGAGGAGGTTCGGTCGGAGGGGGAGGCCGTTGCGCGTGGCGCCGTGCTCGTGGGGATACATGGAGGTCAGGAGGGAGCAAAGCGCCGGATTTGTCAAAGGCTCGACGGTCCGCGCCTGGATGAAGCAGGCCCCGCCCTGGAGCAACCGGTCGATGTTGGGCGTCGTCGGGCGGGAGTAGCCATATCCCGAACAATGGTCGGCTCTCAACGTATCGACCGTGATGAGAAAAATGTTGGGCAGATGGGGGTGGTTGGTTCCCGGCGGGGAGCGAAACCCGCTGTCCGGAGAGCCGAACGCTTCGCATTCGACCAATACCAGGAGGGCCAGGACGAGGACGACATGCCGCGGCATCGAACCATTCTCCTGAGCCGCATCCTGGGGAGAGGGTGTAAGAAGCGGCACGTTGCCGGCAGAGCCGCTATCCTATCACGCGGGGGAGGGAGGCGGAGAGGCACGTGCGGGAATTGCATGAATGACCCCAGAGACGGTGCGGGAGCTCGCGGCTCGACGGTCGACCTCCTGCCGGAGTTCCGGCTCCTCGAGGCGGCCGGAGCGCGCGTGGCGGTCCACCGGCGTTTCGAGGCCGAATCGGGCGCGCGGCACGCCTTCTCGCTGAAAGGCCCCGGCGGCCGCAGCCCCGGCCTCGACGAGGCCCGTGTCGCGGCTCAGCTGGAGGATTGCGATCCGGCCGTCCTGAAGCAAGCTCACGGAGACGCCCTGGCGCTCCGCCGCCGGGAGCCCGGCGAAGGCAGCAGGCAGACGAGCCCCACGGCCGACGGCCAGACGACGCGCGAGGCCGCGATCGCCCTGGTGATCCAGAGCGCCGACTGTCTCCCCGTGCTCCTCGGCGATACCTGCTCGGCCGCCGTGGGCGCGGCTCACGCCGGCTGGCGCGGCACGGCTCTGAGCGTCGTCTCGAGGCTGGTCGAGAGGATGGCGATCGACCACGGCTGCGATCCCGCGCGGCTCGTCGCCCTTCTCGGCCCCGCGATCGGCCCTTGCTGCTACGAGGTCGGGGAGGATGTCGCGTCGATCTTTCGGAGGCGATTCCCGGCCCATCAGGGGTTTCTCCGGATGGCGGAGGAGGCAGGAGGAGGAAGGATGAGGCTGGACCTGACCGGGGCGAATGCGTTCCTGCTCTCGCGCTCGGGAGTGCCGGAGGGCCGCATCATTCGCAGCGGCCTCTGTACCGCCTGCCGGATGGATCTGTTCCCTTCCTACCGGTTGCAGGGAAGAGAGGCCGGGCGGATGTATTCGCTGATCGCCCCTGCCAGGCGCTGACCGGCTCAGTGCTCCTTCCTGGAAATACGGTGTCGCACCCGAATGCAACCGTATTTGCGGGATGGAGCACCTAGCCTAGCCCGCTGCTTCCGCCTCCGCAGGTATCGTGAAGCGGAAGGTGCTCCCCTTCCCCGGCGTGCTGTCCACCACGATGCTCCCGCCATGAGCCTCCGCCGCCAGCTTGCAGAAGGCGAGGCCGAGGCCCCGGTCGGTTGTCAGCCCCTGCTTCTTGAGCTGGAGCTGTCCGAACTTCTGGAAAATCAGAGGCTGGTATTCCTCCGGGATTCCCTCCCCGGTGTCGCGGACCCACACTGCCAGATGCGCCCCCTCCGGATCCGCCCCCAGAGCGATCGTGCCGCCTGTGGGGGTGTGCTTGATGGCGTTGGAGAGCAGGTTGGCCACGATGCGGCCCACGAGGCTGCGATCCGCCCTGGCGCGCGGCAGCGACTCCGGCCCCTGCCTCTGCAGGACGACGCCGCTTGCCCGCAGCAGGCCGTCCACCTCCGAGGAGCACTCGTCCAGCACGCATCCTATCTCGAAACTCTCCAGACGTAGCGGCAGGCGGTTCTCCTCCATCCTCCCGACGTCGAGCATGTCGAGTATCATCCGCATCATCGAGCGGGAGGAGGCGAGGGCACGGGCGATCCGCTCGTGGTCGCGCTCAGCGCTCCCTCCTGGGCGCTGCAGGACGAGATCGAGGTTCCCCATGATCGCCGTGAGCGGGTTCTTGAGATCATGGACGATCATCTGGACCAGAGACTCCTTGAGCTGTTCCAGCCGCTTCAGCTCCTCGTTCTTGCTTTCCAGCTCCACTTTGGCCCGAGCCAGCTCATCGTGCAGCGCCTTGGCTCGCAGCAGAGAACGGGCCTTGGCCAGCAGCTCCACCCTGTTGACGGGCTTCGAGACGAAATCGTCGGCGCCCACATCGAGCCCTTCAACCTTGTCCTCGACCGAGTTCAGGGCGGTGACCATGATCACTGGAATGGGCCGGGTTCTCGCGTCGGCCTTCAGCCTGGCGCAGACCTCATGTCCTGAAACGTGGGGCATCATCACATCGAGCAGGATGAGGTCAGGAACTTCCTGTGCGGCGAGTGACAGGGCCTCGTCCCCGCCGTAGGCCTTGCTGACCTGATAACCCCCGGCGCGGAAGATCCCCTCCAGCAGCCGGACGTTCCGGGGGTCGTCGTCCACCAAGAGGATTCTTTCTGTTGAGCTGGGCATGGCGGGGCCTCCTCGAAACGCCTCCTGGCTAGGCCGCCGGCACTCTCAGGAAGCCGGTGACCTGTCCCGCGAAGCGCGCGGGGTCGATCGGTTTGGGGATGTAACCGCAGCAGCCCGCCTCGAGGGCGCGCTGCTCGTCCCCCTTCATCGCATGCGCGGTGAGGGCGACGGTGGGGATGCCCGCCGTGCGCGGGCTCGTCTTCAGCAACCGCGTCAAGGCCAGCCCGTCCATACCGGGGAGCTGGATGTCCATCAGGATGAGATCCGGACGGTTCTCCGACAACCGTTCCATTGCCTCCTCGCTGCTGCGGGCCTCGATGACCTGAAAGCCCGCACCCGCCAGAAGTCTGGAAGTGAGCTTCATGTTCATGGGGTTGTCTTCCACGACGAGGACGACCCCCCTGGCCGGAGCGCCTCGCGAGAGCCAGGCCAAGACCCGTGCCCTGGTAGCGGCGGGAGTGCGAACCGTCCACCTGGTAGAACTCCGAGAAGATCCGATCCCTGTCCTCCGGGGCGATGCCGATCCCTGTGTCCGCGACGGATGTGACGATGTGGCGCCCCTCCGCCCAGGCACGGACCTCGATGCGGCCCCCCTCGGGGGTGAATTTCACCGCGTTGGAGAGGAGGTTGTACATGATCTGCTTGAGCATCCCGCTGTCGGCCCAGGCAACGGCAGGGGCGCCGTCGAGCCTGCACACGATCTCGAGGCTCTTCTTCATCGCCAGCGGCTTGACGACCGTGATGCAGTCACGGATCAGTAGCGAGAAGGCGAACTCCTCCCGGCTGAGGCTCATGCGTCCGGCCTCGATCTTCGACAGGTCCAGGATGCTGTTGATCAGCGACAGCAGATGGCGGCCTGCGTCGTGGATATCGCTGACGAAGTCCTTCTGCTCCTCGTTCAGCGAGCCGTGGATTCCTTCCTTCATGAGCTCCGAGAAGCCGATGATGGCGTTGAGCGGCGTGCGCAGCTCGTGGGACATGTTCGCCAGGAACTCGCTCTTCAGACGGTTGGCCCGCTGCAGCGCCTCGTTCGATTCCAGGAGCCTCTGGTTCAGCTCCTGCAGCTCCCGGGTGCGCTGTTCGACCTTCCGCTCGAGGTCGGCGTTGAGCTGCTCGACGGCCTCGATCCGCCGGCGCCGTTCCTCCATCCTCTCCAGATAGAGGCTGTAGGAGTATTGGATGAGCAGCACCGGGGGCAGGGCCAGGACGATGGAATAGATCCCGAACTGGCCCAGCAGGAAGACCATCCCGACGGCGAGCGAGCCTCCGGCAAAGTAGGAGATGATCGTCCACAGGAACGACTCGTGCCAGAGCCGGACGATGGAAACGCGCCGGGAGAGCCCGACCGCAACCGCCACCATCGACGTGTTCATGAAGTAGTACACCAGGACGGCGGCCAGCAGGGGGACGAGGAAGTTGCTCGGGACGGGGTTGGATGGGTCCGGGTTCAGCAAGAGGTACACTTTTCCGGCCGCCAGCGTGGTCAGGAGGATCGAGCAGACGTTGAAGGCCGTGCGGTGAGGCTCGAAGGGCTGACGCCGAGCCAGGCAGGTCGAGAGCATCCCAACGATTCCGACATCGAGGGCTGTGCCCATACCGCGTGAGAGAAGGGCCGTGAAGATGAAAGGGAGGGCGACCGACATCTCGACCCGCAACCCGAGGTTGACCGTGCGCGGGCCGAGAAGCAGAGCAAAGCCCAGCAGCACGAGGTCCTCGGTGGCGGGTTTGAACGGCAGGACGGCGAGCCGCCATGCGAACATTGCGAGACCTGCCGCGACGACCGTCAGGATATAGAGCCTGGCGCCGGGCGGCAGGTCCCGGAGGGGGATTCGCGGCCGGGTCACTTTCAATCACCTTGCGTCAGGATCGTGTCGCCCCAGATCGCCGTGTCGCCCCAGATCGCCGTGTCGCCCCAGACGGCCGAGTTGCCCCAGATCGCCGTGTCGCCCCAGACGGCCGAGCTGCCCCACACCGCCGTGTTGCCCCACACCGCCGTGTTGCCCCACACCGCCGTGTTGCCCCAAAGGGCTCCTGTGTCTTCCACCGCGAGCTGTCCGCTGAGCAACGGGTTGCGATAGACGTGTGGAGAGGGGGCGACCACGGCCACGGCCGTCGAGCCGAGAGCCCCCGTCACGTTGATGTACCCGGCGCCGAAAGTGTAGGGGTCTCTGCCGATCTTCTGGGCGGTCTTCATCAGCCGCGCCTTCACGGTCGCGGGGTTGAGCTTCGGCTCCTTCTCGAGCATCAGGGCCGCCGCGCCGGAGACGATCGGAGCGGCCATGCTCGTTCCGGAAAGCTCGTAGTAGACGCCCGCCTTGTCGATCAGTTTCGGGTCCTTCGTGTATTCCTTCGCCAGCAGCCTGTTGGCCGGATAGGTCTGGTCCAGATAGCTTCCCTCACGCCTCAGGGACACGATCCGGTTGCCGGGAGCGACGAGGTCGGGCTTGAGGATGTGGTCGGGCCAGGTGGGACCGCGCGAGGAATAGGTCGTGATCACGTCGTCTGATACCGCGAGAGTGTTCAGGTCATTCATCGCCCCCACGGTGATCGCGGAGGGGGAGATGCCGGGGCTCGTCACGCTTCCATAGCCGAGACGACCCCAGTTCCCGGCCGAGACGACCACGACCGTGCCGGTCGCGACGAGTTTCTCGACGGCCTTGCACAGCGGGTCGGTCAGGCAGGATTCGAAGGCCGGGTGGCCGAGAGACAGGTTGACGATGCGGATGTTGTAAGTCGTGCGGTTCTGCACGACCCAGTCCAGGGCTTTGAGGACGTCGCTGACCTGTCCCTGCCCCGTGCTGTCCAGCACCTTCAGCGAAACGATGTTCACCGCGGGAGCCATGCCCCGGAATCTCCGGAAACAGTACGGGGTCGAGGAGTCGAGCCCCGTCCCGCCGAGGATGCCTGCGACATGGGTGCCGTGGCCGTACTCGTCATCCGACGAGCCGGACGACAGCGCGCTCCAGCGTACGCGAATGCGGCTGCTTCCGCTCGAAGTCTTCAGATCGTCGTGGTCGCTGACCCCGGAATCCACGACCGCGATGGTCACCCCCTTGCCTGTGTAGGTCGTGGTCGGCAGGCCCGTGGTGCCGATCGAAGTGGAGCCCCCCTGGGCGACGAGAGAAGCCACGTCGAGATAGGAGCGGACCCTCCGGTCGGGGGAGACATGGAGGACCTCCGTGCCGAGAGCGAGGGAGTCGATCTGTCCGGCAGGCATCAAGGCCGCGTAGCCGTTGAGGAGTCCGTAGCTCGTCTGCTTGATGGTTCCGCCCAACGATGTCACACGGTAGCAGTCGCTGGTTGTCGGAGGTTGGACGGTCTGCACGATG
>QHYA01000167.1 GCA_003223995.1 Acidobacteriota bacterium
AGGCGCCGCGACGTTCCTGTCGAAGGCCACGACCTGGTCGGCCATCATCTTCATGCTGACCTCGATCATCCTGGGCGTGCACTTCGGCAGGGAGTCGAGCACCTCGGTGGTCCGCGACTCGCAGAGCCCGTCGCCGACGGCGCCGGCGACGCCTCCGCAGCCGGTACCTCAACCCGTCCCGGTCCAGGCTCCACCCGCTTCCCCCGTCCCCGAGGGGGGCGCGAAGGCGCCGGACAATCCCCCGCCAGCCCAGGGCAACCCTCCGGAAGGTCAGAAGGCGCCGGACAAGAAGTAATGATCCCGAGCCTCCCGACGAGCCTGCGGGGCCGAGCATCGTCGAGCAAGGGTGGTCATGTACGGTCCGTGGTCGTGAATCTCGTGCCGAAGTGGTGGAACTGGTAGACACACCATCTTGAGGGGGTGGCGCCCACAAGGCGTGCGAGTTCGAATCTCGCCTTCGGCACCAGGCTACTTCACCACAATCTGAAACCGGGCTCGCCGGGAGAGGTGTCCTCGCATCCCCAGTCGCTGTACGAGGTGCCATCCAGCGCTGTGCCGCTGGAGAGGGAATAGACGTCCCAGACGTTCTTCTGATCCCATCCCTTGGTGTCCGGATCCATCTGATAGGAGCGAAGCCCCCATGTGCGTTCGCCCGTCAGGGGGTCTACTGGGATTTCCCGGAGGATCTTTACGACCTTCTGCCGGCCGCCGGTGGCCGTTCCGGTGATTTCGACCCCCTCGACGAGGGTTTCCAGATCCGGAGGGTAGCCCTCCCAGTCGGGATCCCACGGCTTGATCGCACCGGTGATGGCGTACTGATGATACCGGTCAATGGCGGCGCAGATGACGTTCAAGTCGCGTCGCAGCTCGGCCTCCTTGTGCCGCTGGACGGTGTTCCTCGCCAGGGGCATTGCGATGGTCGCGAGGACCAACAGGAGGGCCACGGCGCACATCACCTCCACGAGAGTGAGCCCCGCCACTCGCCGCCTGTTCCTTGCCGCTCCGATGCCGAATCGATGCACGTCCACCCGGCTCATCTGATCTGACCTCTATCACTCTTACGCCGGGCCGCGGCCGTCCGTCTAGCCGGCATCCAGCCAAGTCCGACCCGCCGTCGGAACCCGACCGCAGCCGTTCGGTCAAATGCTGCGGCGCTTCGGCTCCCTGTGGAACAGCCGGCGCAGCCAGCCTCCGAGGCCTGAGCTGTGCTCGCGGCATTCCTCCCGAGGCTGCGTGCCCGCGATGAACACCTCGTCAACCACCGTCGGGCAGTTGTCGGTCGCCAGGCCGCCCGTGAGAGGGTCTATTGCCGCGCGGACGACATCATCGGGCTCGGGGAAGGCCCCGGCCGCCGGAGAGCGGCCGGCCAGACGGATGAAATCGATCCAGACGGGAAGGGCACCGGTCGCCCCGGCCAAGCCGGTGTCGGAATTGTCGTCGAAACCGACCCACGCGGCGGCCAGCAGGTCTGGACAGAAACCGATGAACCATGAGTCCCGCTTGTCATTCGTGGTGCCGGTCTTGCCGGCGAAGTCCCCCTCGAAGCCCGTATCGCGCACCAGGTGCGCCGTCCCATGATCGACGACGCCTCTGAGAAGGTTCAGCGTGACATAGGCCGCGGCCGGTGAGACCACCTGATGCGGGGTCGAGGAGTTCCTCTCGAGCACCTTGCCGTGAGCGTCTGTGACCTCCCGAAGACCGGTCGGCTGCACGAGCTTCCCGTTGTTGGCTATCGCCGCGAACGCGACAGCCATTTCGAGGGGCGTGACCTCCTGGGCCCCCAGGGCGATGGAAGGATAGGGGCGAAGAGGGGACCTGATTCCGCACCGCTTCGCGATCGTGACGATCTCTTCGGTGCCGATCTGCTGCGCGGCACGGACCGTCGGGACGTTGATCGACCCCTCCAGGGCCTGCCGCACCGTGACGGGTCCCCGGAACTCGTTGTCGTAGTTCTCCGGACGCCAGAGCTTGCCGCCCGAGACCAGTTCGAAAGGACTGTCGTCGAGCATGGTGGCAGGAGTGAACGAGAAGTCCGGATCGCGCGCCGCCCTTTCGAAGCCGGTCAGGTACACCAGCGGTTTGAACAACGAGCCAGGCTGGCGGTGGGCCTGCGTCACGCGGTCGAACTGGCTGCGGGAGAAGTTTCTTCCTCCGACGAGCGCCAGGATCTCTCCGGTATCCGGTCGAAGGGCGACGAGGGCCCCCTCGAGCGGGTCCCTGCCTCGGCGGCGCAGGCGCGCCTGCTGTTTCTCGAGTTTCGTGAGCCCACGGCTGACGGCCTGCTCGGCGGCGGCCTGCAGCTCGGTCTCGAGAGTGGTAAAGACGCGCAAGCCACCGCCGGTCAGCACGTCTTCCGGATAGGTCTCGAGCAACTGACGGCGGACGAACTGGACGAAGTGAGGCGCCTTGCGGAAGCCCGCGGAGCCGCTCGCCAGCACAGGCGTCTCCTTCAGAGCCGCTCGGTAGGATGGCTCCGAGATGCGCCCCTGCTCGCGCATCTTGCCGAGAACGAGGTCACGCCGAGCCCGCGCGCGGTCCGGATGCAGGAACGGATTCGTCGCCGAAGGAGACGGGATGAGGCCGACCAGAAGAGCCGCTTCGGCGAGGTTGAGATCGGAGAGCTCCTTGCCGAAGTAGAATCGCGCCGCCTCGCCGAAGCCGCACACCGCCACGCCGCCCCTCTGACCGAGATAGATCTCGTTCAGATACACCTCCAGGATCTTTTCCTTCGGGTACCGAGCCTCGAGGATGAGCGCCATGAGCGCCTCGCGGATCTTGCGCGAGAGGGTCCTTTCGGGCCCGAGAAAGACGTTCTTGACCGTCTGCTGCGTGATCGTGCTCGCACCCTGAACGACCCCCCCGCTGCGGATGTCTTCCCAGAGCGCGGCCACGATGCGCAGCGGATCGAGCCCGTGATGCTCGAAGAAACGATGGTCCTCAGAGGCGATCACGGCCTGAACCAGGACGGGAGGGAACTCGGAGAGCGGAAGCACCGTGCGATCCTCCCGTTCCTTGCCGTAAAGCGTGGCGATCACCTCGGGTTCTACTGCCAGCCGCTGGAGAGAGCTCCTCGAGGGGAGGGACTGGAGCGAGGAGACCGAGTCGCCGGAGAACAGAACCCGCGCGGCCTCGCCCCGCACGTTACCTCTCGCGTAGGTGAAGTCGCGGGTGTGTAGCTCCACGCCCGAGGGGACGACGCGATACTGGCCGGGGTGGCGCCTAACGTCCGAAGACATGCGATAGCCCATACGGGCGAGACGCTCCTTCAGGGCGGACGGGGTCAGCTTCAGGCCCGGGCGGATGGCCAGAGGGGTCGAATAGACCTTCGACGGGAAAATCCAGAGACCGGACTCGAACCGCTGAGTGATCTGCCGCGAGAAGATGAAAATGGAGATCGCGGCGGCTGTGACTGCCACCGCGAGCCCCGCGAGAGCGACCTTCAGGAGTGACCGCTGAACAAGGTGTCGCCCCCTCGGCCTGGTCTGTCGCCCTCCGATGCCTTTACCGGTCTGGTCCTTCTCTCCGCGTGCCACGCTCGATCGTCCCGAACGAACGGCTAGCCGCACTAGCCAGGGCGATGCTGCCTACCAGGGCCGTTCAGGGTGAGGCTCGCAGGCGGTCTCGGAAGGGCTTTCCGGCCTTGAACACGGGGGCCCGAGACAACGGAATTGTAAGGATTTCTCCCGTCCGCGGATTGCGCCCTTGCCTGGGCTGGCGAGTACGGCTTTCGAATGTGCCGAAACCCGAGATCGTGACCTTCCCCCCCCGAGCAAGCTCCTCTGGGATCAACCCACTGCCAGGCTCCGTGTCGAAAATGGCCTCAACCGCCGTGCGGGCGTCCTTGCCTGGTAGGCCCGTCTTTTCGGCCAGACGTTCGATCAGCTCCGCCTTGTTCATCGCTCCTCCCTTTGAGGAGAAACGGGCCGTCACCGGCCCGGAAAGCCTCTTATCCGGCGAGAACAGGTCGCACTCATTATAGTCCCCTGCTGCGGCCCCTGACCGAGGCCCTTTCAGGTCCCCCCCCTGCATCCCGACCCATTGCCCGGGGGAGGAGGGCCCCTCCCAGGGCTCCTGACGCCCATCTGCCAAACGCTCAGTGTGAGACTTCTGGCGGACAAAAGCGCCAAAGCCCCATGCCTTGAAAGAGAGGATTGGACTGTCTGCCAGCGGAGGACACGGATGGAGGGACTCAACCAGGGAACTGAAGGGATCTCACCGAGTGGCGAACGACGAAGATCCTCATGTTGTTATCGTCAGGATCGGCCGGCGCCATGAAAAATCCCCGAATTTTCTCGTCGAAGCTGTTCACCACTCCGTAGACGACCTCACCGTCCATGAAGGTGACAATGACCTTGCGGCCCTCTCCTGCCCCCTCGAAGCGCTTCCTCGGAACGAATTCCCGGTTGCCAAGATAGTCTTTGACGTAGAAGAGCGCCTTCATCTCTTCGATGCTCACATGGAGCGGGACCCCTCCTCCTTCAGCTGGGAGAATGTGAAAATCCTCGCCATCGGGGTCGAAGTCGTGTGTGATCCCTTTGTGGATCCGACCATCCCTGAGGTGCGCGACCACCTTGTTTTCCATTGGCTGGCTCTCCGGAAGAAGCTCCCGAGGTGGCGGTCATTCTAACACCGGCTCGGAGAGAGGAGGGAGACTTTTGCGGACGGCTCCGACGGGGCTGATGGGTGGGCAAAAATGAGTGACCCGGCGCCTCATCGCCGGGTCAGGGGCCTTCGTCAGATTCTACGTGGCTGTGAAAGGCCCGAACGCCCACGTCGAGCGCACGCGGAGAGACTTGCTCCCCGGATGAAGACCGTCACCGTGTGTCACGGTGGTGGCCGGTTCTGGTTACAGCGCTCTTCATTCTTTCTAGCATTGTGATGGCGGGTTGTCAAGCCCCCATTCAGCCCTTGTAGTAAGCAAGTGATCTGGCCGGTCCCCGTAGCTGCCGGGTGTGCCGGTAGTGGTCAAGTGGCCTCTCACCGGGAGCCGGGGAGCGCGAGAGGGAAGGACTCCTCAATCGTCTGAGGAGGATCGATCGGTATGCCGGCAGCCACCCAGACCTTCTTCTTGAAGACGACCATTCCACCGTGGGTGCGGGCTGTCCTCTCGACGTCGACCTGCCTCGTGAAGCGTTCTCGCTGCGGGCCCTGGAGCACAGAGTCGGGCCCGGTCGTGTCAAGGCGCATGAGACCGGACCAGGCAATGGCGAAGCGGCCACCCGATTCCCGCAGGATCTCGCCGACGACCCTGACCGCCCCTGGCTCATCGTGGTGATGGAACTGCACGACGATCTCGTTGCGGCCATCTCCGTCGAGGTCCAGCAAGGCCAGCTCGCCTCCTGCGACGAACCCGCCGAGGGAGGCGGCATAGTCGCGCGTCCAGAGCAAACGCCGGTTCTCCGCGGCTCCGTCGTACACTCCGAGCAGCAGTCCGACGGCGTCCCGTTCGCCTCGGTCCCCGGTCAGATACTCCACGAGAGCAACGGTTTCCTTTTCCGGACCCCCAGTCACATCTGCTTGAAGGAGGGTCTTTGCGATGATCGCCTTCTGAGGCACGGAGAGCGGATCCAGCGCCCTTGCGACGACCAACGGGGATGCCCCGAACAGGCAGCCCGCGATCGCTACGGCGGGCAAGATCATTCGTCGCACGTGGCAAGGGAACAGAGGGATCCGACTCCTCATGGCAAGGCGAATCATATCGGACGATCCGGGCCAGGGGCAACGGAAGGATGCGACCCAGGCCGCCGTATGACTTCCGCCGGGGAGCGTTCGGGTGACATGATCCGCGCGGGTTGCTCCGCCGATACCGGCGCCTATATTTTGCCAGGATGGAATTGGCGTCTGGCTTGTCGGGATTCCTGAGCATCGGCCTTCCCGCTGTGATGCTCTTCTTCGTCGGCCTGGCCATCGGGCGCGCGTTGGGCTCGCACGCCCAGGGAACCACCCTGGCTAGGCTGCAGGCGGAGATGCGAAGCCACGATGTGGAGTTCATGCAGCTTCGCCGGACAGCGGAAAAACTGCGAGCCGAGAAACAGACCTTCAACAGCTTCCTCGTCCACATGTCAGAGTTCGCCCGCGAGATCAACACCGAACTGGACAGGAAGAAGCTAGCCCAGCTCGTCCTGCGCATCGTGGACAAGATGTTCCAGGCCCGGCAGATCCTGATCTTCTACATGTCGGAGGATGGAACTCAGCTCCGGCTCGAGGAGTCCAAGGGGCTGCCTGACAACCACTCCCGGCAGCTGACGGTCAGGAACGGCGAAGGCCGCGTCGGCTGGGTCGCAGAACACCAGGTGACGATGGACCGCGACGATTTCAGCAACCAGTCGAGGATCGGAGAAGCGGTCTTCGACAGCGATCCGGTCGGCGTGAGGCTCGACCTGCTGGCACCCATGGTGCACCGGCAGAGGACCGACGGAGTGATCTGCATCGGGGGGGCGGAGCTGCAGCTCGCCGAGCAGCAGAAGAAGATGCTGAAGATGGCGGCCGACTTCGGTTCGGCGGCGCTCCACAACGCGCAGCAGTTCAAGGAGATCGAATCCTCCGCGAACCACGACGGACTGACGAAGCTGTTCAACAAGCGCTACTTCATGGAGAGGTTCGGAGGCATGATCTACCGGGCCGAGCAGAACCGTCTTCCCCTCTCCGTGTTCCTGTTCGACATCGATCACTTCAAGACCTACAACGACTGCAACGGCCACCTGGCCGGCGACGAGGTCCTCAGGACGACTGGAAAGATCCTGAGGGACTTCAACAACGCTCATAAGAGCTTCGTCGTGGCCCGCTACGGTGGGGAGGAATTCGTCATCGCGATGCCGGATACGGATCGTGCACAAGCACGGTCCGCCGCGGAGGCGGTCCGCCTGGCCATCCAGGAGCACCGTTTTCCCAACGAAGCCAACCAGCCCGAAGGCGACCTGACCATCAGCGGCGGGATCGGCGTCTTCCCCGCGGAGGGTCGCAACATGACCGAGCTGCTCACCCACGCGGACCAGGCCCTCTACAGGGCCAAGGCCAAGGGCCGCAACCGGGTGGAGGCCTTCGAGCCGTCGTCTTTCCTAGGCGTCGAGCAGGAAGAGGTCCTGTCGGAGAATTCCTAGGCCTTTCCTTGGCTTGGACGTGGATCAGACGATCAGGCTGGACTTGACAGGCCGTTCCATATCAGAATCCCTCCGTTGGTAGAGTTGGGAGGTTCAGAGATGAAGACTCCGCTGAGCCGCACGCCACTCGAACTCCCCCGCCAGGCCCTCTATCAAAAGCACTATTCCGCCGTTCTCTGCGGGGATGGCAGCATTCTGCCCATCGAAGAAAGGCTGGGGCGCCGCCTGCTGCGCACGATCGACCCCACATGCCGGGAAGGGCGTGACCTCCTCCGCCGCGGTTGGGTCGCTCTGCGCACCCTGGACGGCAAGAGCATCGAGAGGACCCCTGTCTTGCGAGTCTATGCGAGGCTCAGGGAAGAGGCGGAGGCACGACTGGCAGAACGTCCCGAAGACGCGCCCTGGTGCCAACACTACCGCTCGATGCTCGCATCCATCGAACGGTGGGAGCGCTCCCTCGAACCCGGAGCAAGGGACCACTGAGCAGGGCCCCCTGGCCTCCAGTCTCGCTCAAGAGCCTCGTCCGTTTCGCCAGAGAAGCAGATGCTCGTACGTCAACCGCGGGCGTGGCCTCGTTGTCAAGAACCGGGGAAGACTGCGGCCTCCCTCACCGGCAATGGATGCCCGGCGGAACCTGTCAACGGGAACTTCCTTCAGTCTCCTGACTTGAGCGACTTCTTGATCGCTTCCACGATGAAATTCTGCATGGAAGGTTTCTGGTTCTTTACTGCCTGGTAAACCAGATGAGGGAGCTTCAGCGAGATCTGCACGCCCTCCTCGTCCAGTGTGTCTAGCCACCCGCAGAACTCGTCCCACCCATTGAAGGTCAGCTCGCCAATGGCTCCCTTCTTGTAGAGCTCGATCAGCACGATATCGTCCTTCAACTTGAAGAGGACATCCTCTTCGTCATAGTTGTTGAAGTCGCTGTAGGCGAAGAACTTAACCTCACCGGCGGTCTGCTCCTTGCCTTTCACGCTGATCTCGGGGCTCTTGTTGCACCGCAGCAGAATGTGGTCGCCCTTTCCCTTGAAGTGGAAAGCAAGAATCGGGTCCGTCTTCCGGTTGTCATCGGAAGGGGTTTTCAGCGCCCTGAAGATGCGGCGCGCGATCTGCTTGTTGGTTCGAAAGGCCATCTACCCCCCGCTATTTCGAATATCCACGCGGTTTTTTGGGAGCGCCATTATAGGCGCCGGTAAGCTCTTTTCAACCGAAGAGCGCAGCGATGCAGCGACTGCCCCGACCCTGTCGGCCAAATCCCGTTCCCTGACAACCCAAGGTGCTCCTCTCCGAAGAAGGGCAGGAGCAGGTCTCATTAAAGTCTATACTCTATTCAATAAAAGTGCATATATATATTGTGATTCTACATACCTAATTGCAAATTTACTCCTGTACGCGACCCAGGCCGATACAAACCAGCTTTACCGACCCATTGGGTCAAGAGGAGTGCGCCATGTCTTTTCGGCGAATAGCTCGGTTCATTCTGTGCTCTCTCTTGCTCTGCGCGACCACCCTACCTCTTCTGGCCCTACCTGTTAATGGTAGGAATCCGAAAGTTCAGCTTGACGATTTCTTCACCTTCGTCCTTGTCCCGATCTCCATTCCCCCCGGTGGCGGGGGATTCGTCCCTGTTCCCGTCAAGTTCAAGCAAGCCTCCCTGGAAACTGTTCCCGTTCCTAACGGGACCATGCCAATCTGGCAAGACCCGACACAGTTGCTACCCGCTCACTAAGGGACTTCACCCATCTCATTTTGATACTTTCCCTTAGCTAACTCCCTCATATCGATGATATATTCCACGCGTTCCCACGTGAGGGGGGACGCGTGTACATTGGTTCGCGTTACGAGACGACCCTCCAGATCGGCGAGGGCGCTTCAAGCGCCGTCTGGAGGGCCCGCGATCTTCTCGAGAACAGCCGGGCCGTCGCCCTCAAGATCCTGCATCAGAGGGAAGGTTCTGCAGTCGAGCGCTTTCGCGACGAATGCCGGTTGCTCAACCGCCTGCGCCACCCCGGGGTCGTCTCGCTCTACGAGTGTGGTTTCGACAGAGAGCTGGGGCGAGCGTTCGCCGCCACCGAGTGCGTGGATGGAAGCGATTTTCTTGCCGCCCTGAGCGGCGCCTCCTCGGCGCGGCTTTTTGGAGCGCTCTGTCAGATCTGCTCCATCCTGGACTTTCTGCACCGGCGGGGAATCGCGCACGGGGACCTCAAGCCCTCCCACATGCTCGTCAGCCGCGAAGGGAAGATCGTGCTCCTGGACCTTGGGCTGGCCCATGCGATCCGCAAGGGAGAAGGAAATGCTCCGTCGGGCACGCTCCCCTACACTGCCCCTGAAATCCTCCAAGGAAAGCCTGCGGACGGACGTTCGGACCTCTACGCGCTGGGAGTGGTTCTCTTTCAGCTTCTCGAAAACCGCCTCCCATTCGACGGCTCCACACCGGCGGATGTCATCCGATCTCATCTGTCCTCCTCCCGGCCGCGGCTCGAGAAGGCGCTTGGCTCGGGGTGGGCTTGGCTCGCACCTTCCATCGATCGGCTTCTCGCCCTCGACCCCGCTTGTCGGCCCGCGCAGGCCCGCGAGCTCGTTCTCGAATGGGCCAGAGCCCTGGACTTGCCTCCACCTGGCTGGACTTCGGAAGCGATTCCGTCCCTGGCAGAGCTCCCATTGACGGGCCGCTCCAGCGAGATGGCCTCCATCGAATCGTGGATCGAAGGGTTTTCGGAAGGAAACCGCGAGGCGCCGGAGGTCGTCCTCGTCATCGAGGGGGAGGGCGGCATCGGAAAGACGAGACTCCTCCGAGAGGCTCGCGCCGCGGCCCGCTGGCACGGCGTCGTCACTGCGGAAAGCAGAGGAAGCGAGATCGCCGGCGCGCCTTTCGGGATCTGGGCCGAGCTTCTGAGGCAGCTTCGACCTGCAGCGGAGCAGTCGGATGTGGTCTGCAGGTCCCTGTACGCGGACTGCGAAGAAACGCTTTCCGCAACTCACAGCCACCGGCCCACCGATGAGAACGAGATTGGGTTTCGCTACGCGCGCCTGCTCGAGGAGATCTCGAGGAGAGTCCCGGTCCTCCTGCTGATCGATGACTTCCACTGGGCCGATGGCCCCAGCAGGCATCTGCTCGAGAAGCTCTCACGCGAACTGGAGGGCCAGAGGGTTCGCATCGCCATCTCCATCGGAACGGACCCTGGTCTCGCAGGTCTCCCGGACCGGATGTACAAGGAGGGAAGGACCAAGAGGATCGGCCTGGTCCGTCTCGAGCCGGAGGACCTCGGCCATCTTGTCCAGTCTGTGCTCTGCGGAGAGGCGGCGCCCGAAGGCTTCGTCGCCGCTCTCCACAGGGCTTCGGGTGGCAATCCCCTGTTCGTCCATGAAACCCTTGAAGCCGCGGCGCTTGCCGAAGGGCCGCTGCTCGAGAGGAGAGAGTGGGCGCTCTCCTTCGAGAAGCTGGTACCGCCGAGCGTCGACGGGGCCCTATCTCGGCGCCTGAGGTTTCTCTCGACCGGGAGCCTCGATCAGGCGAGGACGCTGGCGGCTCTCGGGGAGAGCATCCCTTTCGATCTGGCCGGAGCTTCGCTCGGATCTTCGCCCGAAGAACTCAGGCGACTCCTCGACTTGCTGGAACGATCGAACATCATCGTTCCTCAGTCAGAGACTCCGGGACGAGTCGTCTTCCGTCACGCTCGACTTCAACAGATTCTCTACTCCCAGCTCGATGAGGCTCGCAAGCGAGAGATCCACCTGGCAGCCGCGAGGATTCTGTTCGGGATGGGTCAGGAGGCCTGGGCGGAACTGATCAGCTTTCACTTGCTCAGGGCCGGGGACGATTCCGCCATCGTCCGGAATTGCAGAATCGCAGCGGAGAAGGCAAAGAAGCTCCAGGCTTTTGGGACGGCCGCGCGATATCTTCGCGAAGCCCTCAGGAGAGTCAGCCCTGAAGATCCCGACTGGGCGGAGACCGTTCTTGAGCTCGCGTCCTGTCTCGTCGGTGGCGGCTACCATGACGAAGCGCTGGAGGCCCTGGTCCCCCTCGAGGCTCGATCCGAACTGCTCGGTCGCTCGCTGCTCTCCTCGCTCCTCGCGAGGAAGGCCACCGCCCTCATGAGGCGGCACCCCGGCACATCCGAAGGCCTGGCGGAAGCGGAGAGAGCTGTCGCCCTTGCAACTCAGGAAGGGGACCCTGAAGCGGCGATAGCCGTCATGAAGGAGATGGCGGTCGCCCAGGCGCGCCAGGGGCGCTACCGGGAGGCTTTGCCCCACTTTCAGAAGGCTCTCAAGCTTGCCGAAGGCGCTTCGAGCCATCGCGTCCGGTCAGAACTCCTGAACAACCTGGGCATTGTCCACATCTACCTCTCCGAGCTCGACCAGGCCGAGAGCAGACTCCAGGAGGCTCAAACACTCGCATTCGAGATAGGCGACAAGCCGATCCTCGCGTCTTCGTTCCACAACCTAAGCATCGTCTATCAACGGCAAGGCCGCCGCGAAGCACTGATCGAGGCCGCAGGGTGCACGGCGCGACTGGAAAAGAGCTTGGGCCATCACGGCAACCGCGGCGCGGCGCTCTGCAGCATGGGCACAGGTCACAAGCAATCCGGACAGCTCGACCAGGCGTTGAAAAGCTTCGAAGAAGCGCGGACAGCGCTGCGAAAGGGCGGAGACAGGGGAAGGGAAGTATTCGCGCTCGACCTGCAAGGCGACGTCTTTCGCACCTGCGGACGCTTCGACGACGCCCTGAGATGCCACGGCGAGGCTCTTGCGCTGTCGGAATCCGACCAGGACTTCGTGCAGCAGGCCTATGCCTGCGCCGCTCTCGCCCAGGACCATCTGGAAAGGGGGGACCTCGCTGCGGCGAGAAGCGCGGCTGAACGGGCGGTCCTGATCAGCGACGGCCTGGCCAGTCTGCGCGTCCGCGCTCGCGCCGCGCTCACTCTGGCCGACATCGATCTGGCGGAGGGCCACGACGGCCGCGCCCTTGCCACCGCCGAGCGGCTTCTCGGGCTCGGCGACCAGTCAGGGACGCTGGGAGAGCTGGAGGCGGACATCTACCTGCTGCTGGCCCGGGCCCACGCCAAGCGCGGGGAAACAAGGGAAGCCTCGGCCGCCTTCACCAGGGCCCTGGCCAGGGTGGAAGCCCTCAAGCTGCTCGAGGAGAAGGCGCTCGCCCTGCATGCCCGTTCGCTGTTCGAGGACTCCGACGAACTCAGGGCTGCGGCCAGGCAGACCCGTCGCCAGGCGGCGGAGGTCATCCGTCACATCGCCTCACAGATAGGCGATGCCGCTCTCACGCGGGACTACCTCGCGGTCGGCTGGCGGGCGAGGCTGCTGGAGCGCCATGAGGCCGACTCCTCCGTGCCCGGAGTGGCGGGGGCCAGCGAACGCCGCCTCGAGGCCCTGTACGACATCGTCGCATCCATCAACTCCCTACTCGATCCCGAGCCGCTGCTCGAGAAGGTCATGGATATCGCCGTGTCGATCGTCGGCGCCGAGCGGGGTCTTCTGATCCTCCTCGATCCGGATTCCGGGGCTTTCGAGGTGAAGGTGGCGAGGGGGGTCGACCGTGAAACGATCGTGGACGCGACAAGGTACTCCCGCGGCATCGTGCGCGAAGCCGGCCAGGGGCAATCGATCCTCGCCATCGACGCCGAGCAGGACGGGCGGTTCCAGGACTTCCGTTCAGTGAGCCTGTTCCACATCAAGTCGCTGATGTGCGCCCCTCTCAAGCTGCACGATCGGATCATCGGCACCGTTTACCTGGACAGCCGCCTGACGGGCTCCGGCTTCTCCGAACAGGACCTTCGTTTCCTGGAGGCTTTCGCTCATCACGCAGCCATCGCGATCGAGAACGCACGGCTCCATGCCGAGCTGCGCACGGAAAACGACCTGCTGAGAAAGACCACGGAGGACCGCTATTCGTTCGGCAACCTGCTGGGGCGCAGCCGCACGATGCAACAGGTCTTCGAGCTGCTGGAACGGGCCGCCGAGTCGAGCCTCCCGGTCCTGATCGAGGGAGAGAGCGGCACCGGCAAGGAGCTCGTGGCCAGAGCGCTCCATTTCAATGGATCCCGGCGTTCGGGGTCGTTCGTCTCCCAGAACTGCACGGCGATCCCCGAGGCGCTGCTGGAGAGCGAGCTTTTCGGGCACGTCCGCGGCGCCTTCACGGGTGCCGACCGCGATCGCAAGGGCCTGTTCGAGCTGGCCCACCGCGGGAGCCTGTTCCTCGATGAGATCGGGGACCTTCCCCTCTCGATGCAGCCGAAACTGCTGCGTGTGCTGGAGGAGGGGGAGTTCCGGCCACTCGGCAGCCGCCGGGCGCTGCGTGTCGATGTCCGGGTGATCAGCGCCACGAATCGCGACCTCGGACAGATGCTCGCCGACGGTCTGTTTCGCGAGGACCTCTATTACCGGCTGAACGTCCTCAAGGTCTCCATGCCCCCCTTGCGGGAGCGCCGCGAGGACATTCCCGTCTTGGTCGAGCACCTCCTCGGCCAGGCGGCCCAAGAACGAGGCGCAGCGAAGCTCGTCATCGACGGCAAGCTGCTGGCACTGTTCATACGGTATGACTGGCCGGGGAATGTCCGTGAGCTCGAAAACGTTCTCTCCCGCCTCGCGGTCACCCGCCGAGGTTCCAGGATCACACTCCGGGATCTGGAGTCCGATCGGGAGCTTTCCCGAGCTTTCGGGCTGGTCGATTCGCCTGCACCCGTGGATTCTCTGAGGGATCTCGAACGCCGCCAGATCCACCACGCGCTGGAAAAGACAGCTGGCAACAGGGAGCAGGCAGCGAAGCTCCTCGGCATCAGCCGTGCCACGATCTTTAGAAAGATCCGCGATCTCCACCTCGGGTGAGGACCGACTCAGATTGAGACTTCCGGTCGCGCCCGCTGCCAAACGAGCTCAAGTACTTATTTCACAGTGAGTTGACCGCATTCATGGGGAGACCGTAGTCTCACCATGAGCCGTTGACTCTGGGGCGAAGCTTTCCTCTTCAGGTCTCGGAATACCCGATAACATGCTGAATCAAATGGAGTTAGCATTGGCGTTCCCCTACTTCGCCGGCCCTGGCAACCCCGTTGCTCAGTAATGGGATGTCATCGAACCTCGCGACCCCAATTTCGGGTGAACGGAAGGGCGACGACGAAACATTGAGACCCCGGCGCTCGCAGCGCTTGGTCAGTAGAAGGGGGAGAAAGATGAATCTCAGAAGATATCTTTGGTGGTGCGTGGCGTTCGCGGTTGCCGCAGCACCCACAATAGCGGCTGGCGCGACCTCCAAGGGGCCTGCACTCCAGCGCAACAAGATCGCAGCGGATTTGCTCAGCAAGATCGACGCCGGAAGAGTGGCTCCGGACGAGCCGATCATCGTCAGCTTCACAACGACTCCGACCGCCGACGTCGTGAAGGCCGTCAAGGCGCTCGGCAAGGTGGTTCGCCCCCTGGCTTCCATCAACAGTCTCTCCGCAAGGATGTCAGGGCAAGCCCTCGCAACGCTCTCCGCGGACGCGCGAATCGCCTCCATCTCTCCCGACCGGGATGTCCGCTCCTCGATGGACATCGCGGGGCCGGCGGTCGGAAATGACCTGGTCCGCCAGAGCTACAACCTCACCGGCAAGGGGGTGACGGTTGCCATGCTGGACTCGGGCATCGCGGCGGGACCCGATCTGTCGGCTCGCCGCGTGGTCGCGGCCGTCGATCTCGTCGACAGCACTTCCACCGGTTCTTGGGGATAGACTGGGTCATCCAGAACGCCAGGAAGCTGAACATCCGGATCCTGAACATTTCACTCGGACATCCGATCTACGAATCCTGGAGGACCGACCCGGTCGCGCGCGCTGTGGCAAAGGCCTGGAAGTCGGGGATCCTGGTGGTCGTCTCCGCCGGCAACCTCGGTCGGATGGGCAGCGGCTATGGCACGATCACCAGCCCCGGCAACACTCCTTTCGCGTTGACGGTGGGCGCTTTCAACGACAAGAACACGGTGGTCCGGCAAGATGATCTGCTCGCCACCTATTCCAGCCGGGGCCCAAGCTTCCTCGATCACGTCCTGAAGCCGGATCTCGTGGCTCCTGGCAACCGGATCATCTCGACTCTCGCGGCGGGATCCACGCTTCCCAAGCTCTATCCCGACCGGATCGTCCCGAACGGGCTCGAGCTTTCGGGGACGAGCCAGGCGGCCGCTCTTACTTCCGGAGCTGCAGCACTTCTTCTGGAACGAGATCCCCTGCTCACCAATGATCAGATCAAAGCCATCCTCATGGTCTCCGCGGAGAAGCGATTCGACCTCAGCCGCTTTGCCGCCGGAGCCGGATACCTGGACATCCTGAGCGCGGTCCGCTCGGTCGGCCGCTTCTATCCGGTGCACTTCAACACGGCTTCCCCGGTCGTCGTCCGCACGCCGAACGGATTCAACCTCATCCCCGGCAATCTACCGAACAGCACCGCCGTGTGGGCGGGCACAGCCGTATGGGGCGACACGGCGGTCTGGGGCGACACCGCGGTCTGGGGCGACACGGCGGTCTGGGGCGACACGGCGGTCTGGGGCGACACGGCCGTCTGGGGCGACACGGCCGTCTGGGGCGACACGGCCGTCTGGGGCGACACGGCGGTATGGGGCGACACCGCGGTATGGGGCGACACGGCGGTCTGGGGCGACACGGCGGTCTGGGGCGACACCGCGGTCTGGGGCGACACCGCGGTCTGGGGCGACACGGCCGTCTGGGGCGACTAGAGAATAGGTGCCGTTAAGGATTACGGAGCGGGAACCGAGCGTCTCCGGGTAAGATCGACTCCCCCCGCACTTGACGCACCGGGAAGAGGACGGAGGTCACTCCGTCCTCTTCCGCTTTTTTTTTGCACCGGCCGGCGCAGAGGGCTCCCCCGGTGATTGGAGCCGGCGGAGTTGCTCCAGCACTCGGATCGCTGCGCCAGGCCGGGTTGCGTCATGCCGAAAGAGCCAGACGATCTGCTTGCGATCGAGGACCCCCTCATGGTAGGCCTCGTAGATCCTTTGACCCAGATGCGACCCCTCGTGAGAAGGGATC
>QHYA01000072.1 GCA_003223995.1 Acidobacteriota bacterium
GAACGCGATCGTGAAGGGGAACATATCCAACGAAGCCCTCGAGGCGCGCGGTGTTGACGTGACCTCGCGAGCGGGTCCTCATATCGTTGTTCGCTGTCTGCAGGACAGTCTGCCGGCGCTCTTCGACGCGCCCGATGTGGACGCGGTTCTGGCACCAGGTCTCTGCCAATTGCTCCTCGACTCAAGCGTTGTCGACATTCGAGTCTCGGGATTACGCACCTTGACGCCACCCCCTTTCAAGGGAAAGACGGGTAAAGGTGTCGTGGTCGGCATCGTAGATACCGGCGTCGATTTTGATCACCCCGATTTCCGGACGACTGGCTCCACGCGGATAGTCGGATACTGGGACCAGACTTCCGAATATCCCGCAAAGAGTCCGCACACGCAGTCCAGCCTTATTGGCCTGGACTACGGGGTTGAATGGACGCCGAGTGACATCCTTAATCCCTCGCCCTCGTATCCCTGGCCGCAGTCAAATGATCTCGACGGCCACGGAACCCACGTGGCGGGCATCGCGGCGGGCAATGGTCGATCCCAGCTGGGGTGTTTCGACGGGAACGTCGGATATGTCGGCGTTGCACCTGAAGCCGACCTGTGTGTCGTGAAAGTGCCCATCAGTAGGCGGAACCTTGCTTTGGAGACGGCCATCGAGGATGGGGTGAACTATGTTTTCCAAAAGGCGCGCGCATTACACAAACCGGCTGTTGTGAATCTGAGCTTAGGGACCAACAGGGGAGCACACGATGGAACCTCGCCCCTTGACTTCTATTTGAATTACCTAACCGAACCCGGAATTGACATTCAGCGTGCGCCCGGAGACTCAGCTCGAATCATCGTCGCGGCAGCAGGGAATGACGCGTATTCGCGCAGGCACGCGAGTTTCGACAAGGTGGCCGGTACGAGGCTCGAGTTCGAGGTCCCCAACTACACGCAGAGACCAGGTGCAGTGGATCACGTCGACTTGCAGGGGTGGTTCAGTGCCTCCGACTCGTTTGAAGTCTGGGTGGTCACCCCCTATGACCTCCGGTATGGACCGGTCCATTGTAGCCGCGGCGGGTCGGGTGCAACGTGGACTACTCCTAACGGCGAAATCTCAGTGTGCTCCGGCAGCTGCACGCAGTCATCTCTCATCCCGGCGGAGCTGTTGATTTCTCTCGGGCACTCAGACCAGGGAGTTGGGACAACGCCAGCCCCGGGACCCTGGGCGCTGGAGATTACGCCGCTTCCACCAATTTTCGTGAGTGGACGCCTAGATATATACGTCATGGAGCAGGATCTTGGACCAACAACGGAGAGTGTGCCCACAGTCACATGGACAAACGCTGACTCTAGCCGGACGGTCCTGTCACCTGCCTCAGCGGATTCCGTCATCGCGGTGGGGGCGCATACGACTAAGAAATGTTGGTACTACGATCTCAGTAACACTAACCAGCAGTGCGACTCCGCAAATCCCAGCGTGATCGGCGACATTGCGGCATACTCAAGCCGAGGTCCCCGCCTTGACGGCGTATTGAAACCTGATCTCACCGCGCCCGGGGCAGCTATCGTCGCGTGTGCCTCACAGAGCGCTACGTATGACCCGAGGTACCTTGTCCACGGGAATAACGAGTACGTGGTTCAGGGCGGGACCAGCGAGGCGGCTCCACATGTAGCTGGCGCAGCCGCACTTCTGTTGGCAGAACCGGGCTTGGGTGGGACATGGCCTTCAATTGTAAAGGGCAGACTAAGAGGAAGCGCACGGCATGATGCCTTTACTGGGGGCTTCCCCAACCCTAGGTGGGGATATGGCAAGCTTGACATAGCGGCCACACTTGCCCCCGTGCTATCGGCGCGGGTTCTCAAACCTTCGAAAGGCGAGTCGGACACAACAGGAAGGGTAGTATCCCTAAAGGCGATAATGGGTACTGGGTCCGCAGATTCGGTCGTGTTTCACCTCTCGAAGACGGGATGCCCTGAATTCGCCTCACCTATCCGGCTGGGTGTCACGCGCGGAGTGGCGGCTAATTCAACAGCGGAGTTCACGTATATCTTCCCGGAGTCACTTGCCGCAAGTCAGGCACGACTTCGTGCGACGGCATACGGTGTCCCTGCCTTCGTCGGGGCAACGCCCAGCACCGTTCAGGCCCTCTCAGATACTTTCCAGATCGTCCGGAACACCGTGACCGGCGTATCCCTCGAAAACGTTGCGGTGCCGGCGCGATTCACGCTGGGCCAGAATACGCCAAACCCCTTCAACCCGGTGACATCAATCCAATTCGAAATCGCTAAACCCGGTCCGGCTGCAGTACGAATATTTTCGGTAAATGGACGCTTGGTCCGCGTGCTTGTAGAAAGGCCCTTCACGCCAGGACAGTATAGAGTCAGATGGGACGGCCGGGACGAGAGGGGCCGGCCGGTAGCGTCGGGAGTCTATGTGCTTGAGGCCACTTCCGGTGGCGAGCGACTTGTTCGGAAAATAACAGCACTGAAGTGAGGAACCAGGGCATGGCGACCAGCTCAGAGCGCAGGAGCGGCCGTAGCGACGGCGCCAGGGGAGTACGGCGAGAGTTTACGAGCATTTGCACCGAGCTATAGCCGCCCCAATCCGATATAATCAAATTGAAGTGTTTGGACTTGTGGGGTCAGCCATGAATAGCACAACAATAGGATTTGTTGCCCGCCAGTCTCTCCTCCTATTCCTCGCCACCTCCACTTCGTTTTTGGCAGGAGCCGCCCAAGGTGCAACTTCTGCCCCGTTTCTCATCCTTACTGGCAGCGGACCCGGAGTTAGCTTTGGGCATTCCATCTCTGCTGCAGGCGATGTGAATGGGGACGGATTCCAGGATCTGATCGTAGGTGAGCTCGGTGCTGGTCAGCCGCCACTCGTGTCCGGCCGCGCCTACGTCTTTCTTGGAGGTCCCGGTGCAAGTTCAACCCCCGCTCTCACTTTGACTTCCTCAGGGTCCCTCGACGCTTTCGGCGAGGAAGTCTCGGCTGCTGGCGACCTCAATGGAGACGGTTTTGCTGACTTGGCCGTCGGCGCTCCCTATTACGGTCCTCTGAGGGAGGTCGATTGGGGCAGAGCCTATGTGTATTACGGACGCCCGGCCCTCGACGCAATTCCCAACCTCAGGGTGACGGGAGCACGGTTCCCTGATCACTTGGGCGCATCGATTGCCCCGGCCGGTGACGTGAACGGAGATGGGTTCTCTGATCTGATTGTTAGCACACGTGGGAAAGCGCTCGTTTATTTCGGAGGGTCGCCGACCGATTCGGTTCCTGACCTGGAGCTAACGGGCGTGTCCGTGACCTCAGTTTCCCCCGCAGGCGACGTGAACGGAGATGGCTTCGATGACCTGCTTGTGTCCGGGGACTACTCGCAGGCCGGTCGCGCATACGTATATTATGGCGCACCGCAACCGGACCCAGTCCCGGCCATCGGGATTGTGGGCGCTCCCGGAGAGGCATTTGGTTGGTCGATTTCCAAAGCCGGAGACTTCAATGGCGACGGATTCGGCGACGTTGTAGTGGGTGCTCCGTTCAACAGTACTGTGGGCTCGGAGCAAGGGCGCGCGTTCATCTACTTCGGTGGGCCAAGCGCCGACGCGGAGCCGGATGTGGTGCTGAACGGGTCCTCGCCCTACGATCGTTTCGGCAGCTCCCTCGCAAGTGCAGATGTAAATGGAGACGGAGTCTCAGATGTTATCGTGGGGGCCCCACAGTATCCTCTTGCCGCGGGCACAGGGCGAGTATACGTCTTCTTCGGGGGACCTCACCCCGATTCCTTGGCGGACGTCATCCTGGAAGGCGAAGTACCTTCGAGCGCCTTTGGAGAGTCCGTGACAGCGGGCGACATGAACGGTGATGGCATCGCTGACGTCATTGTTGGAGCGCCGAGTTACGGATGCCCGCCCGGGGTGCCATGCTCTCCTCCCGGCCGCGTGTATGTCTATGATCTCGCCGCTCCGCTGCCGTCACGGGCGTTCCTACGCGACGGTCACCGGACGATCCCTCTCGTGCAAGCGCCTGCGCGGATCATTATCCAGTTCGAAGCTGTCTATGGCTCATACGATCCTGCGGACGTAGACCCCGCTTCCATTCGCTTGGTATCGGACGGCGCGGGCGAAACCGGAGCGATCTCGCCTGTGGCATCAAGGTCTTCGATCGTTGCCGATACGGATGGTAACGGAGTCCCGGAGCTCTCGGCTTGTTTCATGCGCTCCGATCTAGCCCGACTGTTCAGTGACGTAAGAGGTCGCCGGTCCGTGGACGCGGCCTTGGAGGGCTCGCTTACGACCGGGAGACGATTTAGAGCACAGCTAGAGCTCACGATTCTCGGGGTCCCGGGCCTCGCTCACGGTATCGTGGCTGCGGTCTCCCCAAATCCGCTGAATCCACAAGGAAAAGTCACCTTCTCGACGACAC
>QHYA01000073.1 GCA_003223995.1 Acidobacteriota bacterium
CGTCGGCTCATGGTCACCACGAAGTGAAGATACCCCGCCCCCTTCGATCCTGGCAAGCTCGGACAGAGGCTTGGATTCCCAGTTTCAGGAACCGGCTTCTGCCGCACATCGTGGAAAATTTGCCGCTCTAGCCGTCAGCTAGCCCATGTTATCAAAGAGAGCATAGGATACGTCGCTGAGTTCGCGGCGCCTTGAAGGCAACACAGGACTGCAAGCGTAGATCGAAGTGTCTTCGTCCTTGAAGGAAGATCGGTTTGATAGCCGTGGAAACCGCTCGAAGGACGTGGCGATGAGCGCATTCGGAAACCAACCTTGGCTCTTGAGGATGCGGCTATGAGGTCAAACCGCAGGGAATCTCGACATCCGATCTGCTGGTATTCCTCACCCTGGCTTCACGCGGTTCTGGTGTTTTTTTTGGGGATACTCGTCAGCGCCTGTGGCAAGAACGCGAGCATCACAGATGGGTCGTACATGGGACTGACCATCGGAAGCGATAAGGCGAAAGCGTTTGAGAGAGTTGAAGAGCTGGCTACCGTCCTCGGGTCGGCATCTGATTGACGCTGTCGCGCGGGTCCGAACCCCCCCTGCCTGCGTTCGCAACCACTTCTCTCCGCAGGGAAAGTTTCTTGCTCCTCGCGGGTTGTCACTCCTACGCCGGCGGGAGTATCTTCAACAGCGTGCTGACGACCAATCGTGACCGAAAAACGGTGAGCGACTACATGCGGCTCGACGAAACGACCCGTGTCGAGTTGATCCAGGGGGAGTTCTTCATGACTCCGTCGCCCACCTATCGTCACCAAGCCGTCGTGCGCAATCTCCTCGTCCTCCTGCACTCGTTCGTGACACGGGCTGGCCTTGGGCAGATCGTCCCGGCCCCCCTCGATGTCATCCTCTCCGAGCACGACGTGGTCCAGCCGGACCTCGTCTTCGTGGCCGCGGACCACTTCGACAGGATAAAGGAGAGGCTGCACGGGCCGCCCGATCTTGCTGTCGAGATCCTCTCGGCCAGCAACGCCGAGCGGGACCGCATCGTCAAGCGGGATCTGTACCGGCAATATGGTGTGCCGGAGTATTGGATCGTCGATCCTGATGCTCAGACGATCGAGGTCCTCTCGCTGGAGAGCGGGGAATGGCGGCTGCACGGCATCTTCGGGAAGAGCGAGGAGCTCGCATCACCGATCCTTCCCGGGCTTCGTCTGTCTCTCGAACAGGTGTTCGTATAGCCGTTTCTCGTCCAAGGCTCTCCCCCGCTGCGCTCGTCTTGCAGGAGCCTCTTTTCCGACAGAAAGCATCGTAGGGATCGCAGGGGCGGACTCCGGTCTCGCAACCGGAGATGCTGTACTATTCGAAAGGAGTCATCCACCGAAGCAAAAGCAAGGAGAACCACATGCGCCGAGAGATCGCGGAGTTCCGGAACGAGCCGCTGACCGACTTCAAGCAGGACGAGAGCCGCCGGGCCATGCGGCAGGCCCTGGAGAAGGTCGCAAAGGAGCTGGGACGGACCTGCCCTCTCGTCATCGGAGGGGAGCGCGTCGAGTCGGGCGAGACCTTCGTCTCGATCGATCCGTCGGACCCTACCCGCGCGATCGGGCGGTTCCAGAAGGGAACCCCGCAACACGCCGACAAGGCTGTCCGAGCCGCCGCGGAGGCATTCGAGAGCTGGCGGTGGCGGACCGCGGAGGAGCGCGCGGGGCTGCTGTTCGACGCGGCCGGCATGCTCCGGCAGATCAAGCACGAGATGTCCGCGTGGATGGTGTACGAGGTCGGCAAGACCTGGGTCGAGGCGGACGCGGATACGGCCGAGGCGATCGATTTCTGCGAGTACTACGGGCGCGAGGCTCTGCGCCTGGCCGGCGAGCAGCGTCTCGTGAAGATCCCGACGGAACGCAACGAGCAGACCTACATCCCTCTGGGCGTGGGGGCGGTGATCCCTCCGTGGAACTTTCCCCTCGCCATCATGGCTGGGATGACGGTGGCGGCGCTGGTCACGGGGAACGCGGTGGTGCTCAAGCCGTCGAGCGATTCCCCCGCGATCGCCTGGAAGTTCTTCGAGATCCTCGAGAGGTGCGGGATGCCTCCGGGCGTCGTCAACTTCCTGACGGGTCCGGGGGCGCTGGCTGGCGAGACGCTGGTCAAACATCCGCTCGTGCGTTTCATCGCCTTCACCGGGTCGAGGGACGTGGGGCTTCGGATCAACGAGCTGGCTGCGAAGGCTCAGCCGGGTCAGAGGTGGCTGAAGCGAGCGATTCTCGAAATGGGGGGAAAGAACTTCATCATCGTGGACAGGGAGGCGGACCTCGACGCCGCGGCATCCGGGATCGTCGTCTCCGCCTACGGGTTCCAGGGGCAGAAGTGCTCCGCATGCTCCCGGGCGATCGTCTTGCGGGACGTGTACGACAAGGTGCTCGAACGCGTGGTGGAGAAGACCCGCGCCTTGGTCGTGGGTGCGGCCAGCGATCCCGAAACGGACGTGGGGCCGGTCGTCAACGCCGCCGCCGAGAAGAAGATCCTCGACTACATCGAGGTCGGGAGGAGAGAGGGGCGCCTCGTTGCCGGCGGCGGCAAGGCTGCAGGACCCGGGTTCTTCATCCAGCCGACCGTGATCGCGGACGTCGCTCCCAACGCGCGGATTGCTCAGGAGGAGATCTTCGGGCCCGTCCTTGCCTTCATTCCGGCGAAGGACCTCGACGAGGCGATCGAGATCGCCAACGGGACGGAGTACGGTCTGACGGGATCGGTGTACTCGAACAGGCCGGAGCATATCGAGAAGGCGAAGCGGCTGTGCCACGCGGGCAACTTCTACGTCAACCGCAAGTGCACGGGAGCGCTGGTCGGTGTCCACCCCTTCGGAGGCTTCAACATGTCGGGGACGGACAGCAAGGCAGGGGGCCCGGATTACCTGCTGCTCGTCACGCAGGCCAAGGCGATCTCGGAGGTCGTCAGGAAGTAGGCGGCGGCGCGCTAGCCGAGCCCCGGGTGGGGAGCTGAGGCACGGCTCGTCTTCTTGCCCTGCTTGCATGTGATTACCGGGCACTCAGGTCGCCATGACACTTGAAGATTGTCGTCGCTTCTACGCCGAGGAAATTGAGCTCGCTGCCAACATTCGCTCACGAGCCTTGGCCGAGGCCCTTGCGCGTGTGCCGCGGGAGAAGTTCTTGGGTCCAGGTCCCTGGCAGATTGCATCGGCCGAACAACGGGTGTTGGCCACCACCGGCATGGTTCAGTTGTCATACCGGACGACCGAAGAGGTGCGCCACCTGTATCACAACGTCGTGATCGTGATCGACGCCGCCCGCGACGTGAACAACGGCCAGCCGAGCGCGCTCGCGCGGTGGATCGACGCGCTCGATCTGAAGGCTGGCCATCGCGTTTACCACATGGGCTGCGGCGTGGGCTATTACACGGCGATCATGGCCGAGCTTGTTGGACCAGGAGGGAGCGTGGTGGCCAGCGAAGTGCTCCCGGATCTCGCGGCCCGCGCCAGAACGAATCTGTCCGACTATTCGAATATCGAAGTGCATGCGGGGGATGGAGGCCAGTTCGACCCAGGGCCGTGCGATGCCATGCTGATCAACGCGGGAGTGACCCATCCGCATCCACTCTGGGTCGAGCGGCTGCGGGAAGGTGGGCGGCTCGTCGTGCCGCTCACGATCGCCGCGACCCCGACCTTGGGCCAGGGTGTCATGCTACGGATCACCCGGGAGCGCGGCGGTTTCTCCGCTGACATCGTTACATTCCTGGCGATCTGTTCCTGCAGCAGCCTGCGCGATCCGGATCGGGAAGGAATCTTGCGGACGGCTCTCACGACGGGAGCGTTGCTGAAGGTGAAGTCGGCACGACTGGACCCGCACGACCAGGCGGATAGCTGCCTGATGCACGGCCCAGGTGTGTGTCTGAGCAAGGCTGAGCTGGTCGTGTCTCGGTAGGTGAGGTAGAAGCTGCTGGGTCTCGGGGGGTCGGAGGCAGGGTTCGCTTGGGCGCAGCCCTCACCGGGGCGCCCACGGTATCCCGACAGCGCGGAACCCCCGGTTCGGAACCTCGCCGGCTACGGGCAGGAGTTCGGCGAGCCGTTCAGCTCCGGGTCGCGGGAGCCGACCTGACCAGAAGAGCCATCATTCCAGCTCCCCGCCCCGCCGCAGCTCGATCCCCGCACGAGGTACCAGAAGCCAGCGTCCGAGACGGGCACATCGGGGTCGATCAGGGTCGTGGCGGTGAGGTCATTTGCCAAGCATCTCTCGACGGAGGAAGCGAAGTCGCCGCCCGAACCGTGGAGGCTGGAAAGGCTGCCACGCACAACGTCGTAGCTCGAAGCCCCCGGCAGCGCCGCCCAGTTCAGAACGGCCTCCCCTGAGCCCCTACTCACCGAGAGGACCGGCGAGCCGGACGGCGCGGCGACCGTGCACGCGCAGTAGCGGCCTCCGGTGGCCGTGATGAACTCTCCTCCCCAGACGATCATCTCCGAGCCGGTCCACACCGCGGTGTGGTCGTAACGCGCGGGAGGGGCACC
>QHYA01000074.1 GCA_003223995.1 Acidobacteriota bacterium
CAACAAGATCCTCCATCCGAAGACGAAGGTGATGCTGCTTCAGGAGATCGAGGAGATCCGCCGCAACGGGAGCGCTCCGATCGTGGTCGTCGATGCGGCGCTTCTGGTCGAGAGCGGCTTTCACCGGGAATTCGACCGGCTGGTCGTCGTCTCCTCCTCGACGGAGAACCAGCTCCAGCGGCTCGTCCAGCGCGACACCCTGACGCGGGAGGAGGCCCTCGCGCGGATCGCAGCACAGTGGCCGACCGAGGCGAAGCTCGCCATCGCCGACTACCGCCTCACCAATAACGGCAATCTGGAGGAATTACGGGCGCAGGCGCGCCGCGTATTCATGGAAAGCCACAGCCAGACGATCCTGACGTGGGAGGAACAGCGCCTGGAGCAGGCGACGTCCGGGGCCGATCGCGGCGTCGGCCTCCGGATCCGTCTCGGCGAGACCGCCTATTACGCCAGCGGCAACAGCGTCGATCCGCCCTCCGTGCGAGCCCTCGCGCGCTCGCTCGCCTCGTCCCTGACCGGCAGCGCCTCCTGCGCGCCGCGACCCTTCACCCCTCGGGATGCTCCCCCGCGCAGCATCGTCCGGGCGCACCCGGCGGATGTGCCGCTGCCGGAGAAAGTCGCCCTGCTCGAGCGAGCCGACGCGGCGGCCCGCGAGGCCGACTCGCGCATCGTGCAGGTCACCGCGAGCTATATCGAGACGGCCAGAAGCGTCCTCGTCGCGAACAGCGAGGGGATCTACGAGACCGATGCGACCTGCTATTTGACGCTGGCCGTCTCCGTGGTCGCGCGCCAGGGGGACCAGATCCGCGCGGGCTACGAGGTCGTCTCCGAGACCTCGGGCTTCGAGATGCTCGACCGGGCCCGTCCTGAAGAGGTCGCGAGGGAAGCGGCGCGCATCGCATTGCTCCAGCTCTCCGCCTCGCCCGCCCCGTCCGGAACCTTCACTGTCGTCCTCTCGGCCCGGGCCGGCGGAACGATGGTTCACGAAGCCTGCGGGCATGGCTTCGAGGCCGACTTCATCGAGAAGGGGTTGTCGGTTTACGCCGGGAGGATCGGCCAGAAGGTCGCTTCGGAACTGGTCACGGTGTTCGATGACGGGACCCTCCCCCAGAAGCGCGGCACGAACCGCATCGATGACGAAGGCACCCCCGTCTCGAAGGTCGTGCTGATCGAGGAGGGGATCCTCAGGGGCTACCTGCACTCCCTCCGCACCGCGAGGAAGATGGACATGCGGCCCACCGGAAACGGCCGGAGAGAGTCCTATCGCCACCTTCCCATCCCCAGGATGCGAAACACCTGCATCGCCCCGGGCGAGACTCCTCCCGAGAAGATCATCGCCTCCGTGAAGGAGGGCATCTTCGTCGCCGACATCGGCGGAGGAGAGGTCGATATCGTCACGGGCAACTTCGTTTTCCACTGCTCGGAGGCCTATCGCATCCGCAACGGGGTCATCGGAGAGGCCCTCCGGGACACCATGCTGACGGGCCGCGGGCCGGACATCCTCGCCTCCATCGACATGGTGGGCTCCGACTTCGGCTTCAACGCCGGCACCTGCGGCAAGGACGGCCAGCACGTTCCGGTCTCCGACGCGCAGCCGACCGTCCGGATCCCATCGATCGTCGTCGGGGGCACAGCATGAAGGACAGCACGCTCGTGCAGGAAGCCCTCGCCGAGATCCGCCGGGTCGGATGCGAAGGTGAGATCTACATCGAGCAGAGCCGCTCCACGAAGGTCTCGGTCTCCGGAGGCATGGTCGAGTCCCTCGAAGTCCGAGAGGACCGGGGAGCAGGCGTGCGACTCTTCGACCAGGGGCGCGCCGGCTTCTCTTTCACGGCCGAACTGTCCGCCCCGGGGATCGCCTCCGCCATCGAGCGTGCGAGATCGATCGCGGAGGTCGTGGCTCCCGATCCGGCCAACCGGCTGCCGGACGATCCGGGACAGCCGCTCCCGGATATGCGCCTGTTCGACCCCCGGCTCGCCGAAGTGCCCGTCCGGAGGAAGATCGAGATGGCGCTGGGTGCGGAGGAGGCTGCCCGCGCCGCGGAACAACGGGTCTCCGGCGTGCGCGAATCGTCCTATCAGGATGTCTCTGGCTCCTATCACCTCGCGAACACGGCCGGAATGGAAAGCTCCTTCTGCCTCTCCCGCGCCCACGTCTCGGTCGAGCTGAAGGCGACCGACGGAAACGAATCCCAGACAGGCTGGCATGCGGGATGGAAGCTCGGGGCCGAAGGGCTCGATCCGGCGATTGTAGGACGGGAGGCCGCGCGCAAGGCGGCCGCCAAGCTGGGAGCGAGGCCGGCGGAAACGGGGCGGATGACCGTGCTCCTGAGCCCGGAGGTGACGGCCAGCCTCTTCGGGGAGCTGGCGGCCCTCTTTTCCGCCGACGCGGTGCTGAAGGGGCGATCCCTCCTGGCGGGGAAGGCTGGCGATCGGATCGCAAGCTCGAACGTGACGCTCATCGACGACGGCCGGCACCCCGAGGGGTATGCCAGCGCTCCCGTCGATGGCGAAGGAGTCGCCTCCCGCGAGACGGTGTTGATCGACAGGGGCGTCCTGCGAGGCTTCCTGCACTCCGCCTACACGGCCGCCCGGATGGGCGCTTCCCTGACGGGAAACGCCCTGAGGGGGGACTATTGCTCCCGCCCGCACATCTCGCGGACCAACCTCTATCTCCGCCCGACGGGCGTGTCGGCGGAGCAGCTCTTGCGCGGGGTCTCCGACGGTGTTTGCGTCATGGAGGTGATGGGACTTCATACGATCAACCCGGTCACCGGCGATTTCTCGCTCGGAGCCTCAGGGCTGCGGATCGAGTCCGGCGGGCTGACCGCCCCGGTGGATCGAATGGCGATCGCCGGGAACATCCTCGAGCTTCTCGGCTCGGTGGAGGCGGTTGCAGACGATCTCGAATTCCTCGTGATAGGCCCCGGCGCGACGGTGCTCCTGCGAAACCTGGCCGTGAACGGGCAGTCGTGAAGAGGCCGGCAGGACGCACGTCCCGTCCGCGTCCGAACGTAGCGGCTGGCAGCAGGGTTCCTGGGGGTGCTGTCGATCTGGAGGATGACATGTCACGAAAGAGGCCCCGTTCGTTCCTCTCGCTGCTGCCCGCGAGCATGCTCACCCTGGCCGCAGCCGGCGCCCTGGCGCCCCAGACCCGGGCGAGCGCGGATATCGGCTTCTCCTCCGCGCCAAGCCGCAGCCAGCTCGACAGGCTCACGCAGGAGCTGGGGGCCTCGATCGCGGCACCCGCTCTCGCCCCGGCGGAGGGGCTGGGGGCCTTTCGCGTGGAGACGTTGGTTTCGGGGACGGCCACGGACATCTCATCCGACGCCAGTTTCTGGCGCATCGCCAGCCGGGGCGGGAGCTTCTCGTCCTTCGTCGTTCTGCCCCGCGCGACGGTCCGCCTCGGCCTTCCCGCGAGCATCGATCTCTCCGCCTCGTACGCGAAGCTTCCGGGAAGCAACATCGAGGCAGCGGGAGGGGCGGCGAAGTGGACGTTCGTCCGAGGCAGCACGGTCCTGCCCGCCTTCGCCCTTCGCCTGGCACATGACCGGCTCCGCGGCGTGGACCAGATGGACCTCAAGGCGACCTCGCTCGACCTTTCGGTCAGCAAGGGGCTGCTCTTCTTCACACCGTACGCAGGAGTCGGCAGGCTGTGGTTATCCTCCGACGTTCACGACATCAGCTCCGCACCGGGCTTCCGGCTGAGCGACTCCACGGCCGAGAATCGAGTTTTCGTCGGAGGCCGCTTCTCCGCCGCCTGGTTCAACACGCTGGTCGAAGCCGAGCGGACCGGTCCCGTCGAGTCCTACTCGGTGAAGCTCGCCGTCGCATTCCCCTGAACCGCCCCCTCCCATGCGTTGGAGCGGGCCGCCCGCGCCCGCCAGGAGCCACCCGCAAGCTCCGCCGGCTTTCGGCAGATTGCCGGGAACCAAACGCGCGGCTCGCTCGTTATATCAAGTGAAACAGACGCCAGGAGGGGACCGATGAGCCCGACAACATTCACCAGAGTCACGATGGCGGCCTTCCCTGCCGCATTCGCCCTCGCCGCGAGCCTTGCCCTGGCGACGAACCCGGCGAATGGCAGGTTTTTCGCTCGGCAGGAAAGCCCGGCCGGCTCCATCGGGGACCGCTGGATCCATGTGAGGGTCGAGGAGACCGGCGAGAAGCCCGAATCGATCCGGATCAACTTCCCCATCGGCCTGATCGAGAAGGTCGCTCCCGCGATCCAGGACGAGCACTTCCGCAGCGGCAAGATCAAGCAGGGCGACAAGACCCTGGAGTCCGTGGATCTGAGGGCCCTCTGGAAGGCCGTGAAGGAAGCCGGTGACGCCGAGTTCGTGACGGTCGAGGGGACGGACGGGAACATCCGCGTCGCGCGGGAAGGAGGGTATCTCCTCGTCAAGGTCCAGGAGGGTGGGCGGGAGGAAGGCACCGGGCCTGGAGACGATGGCGGGAAGGTCGATGCGCGTCTGCCTCTCGATGTGATGGACGCT
>QHYA01000075.1 GCA_003223995.1 Acidobacteriota bacterium
CAACTGGCGGTATGACGCTGGCGGCCAGATGCTTGTTGCTCTGGGCGGCATCCACCTTGGGGATTCGAAGGGTCTTCTTGGAAGTGTTCAAGGAGAATCAGAAAGCCATATCGCTCTACGAACGCCTGGGGTTCATCGCCACGGAGACCGTGCCGCTGAGACGCGTCGAGGCTGGAGAAACCACTCGATGGGAGAAGATCACACAGGGAGGGGGCTGCGGGAGTGGAATCGACGGGTACGCCTTGAGAATGGAAGCGACCGCCGACCGGTTGCAGGCTCTCGCACGCGGATAGCGCGCCGCGACGTCAAGGCCCCAGAAGCCTCTCGGGGTCGCCGCCCGAACCCGCGCTCAAGGTGCGAGTCTTGGAGCCGATCCTCGCACGATCCGCAGGATCTTTCGCCGCGCTTCCTGCCGCAGCGCTGCCAGATCGGAGCGCCTGATCTCCACATACCGGCCCCGTGCGAGCGCTCTCAGCGCGGCCCTCTGCGAGTCGGTCAGTCCCTCTGCCATGTCGATCAGCCGCTGGTAGCCCTCGAAGTAGCCCCGCCAGCCGCGGAGGGACTCGCGACGCTTGGCGAGACGCGACCACAGGGTCCCCCGCCCGGCGGGCGCGGGGGGCGGCGCGAGGCGCTTGTGGAACATCCGGTTACGGGCGAGCCGCAGCTCTCCGAGCGAGAGCAGGCGGAAAACGACCAGCATGTCCTGCCCCCACCCGTGCGGGCTCCACGTCGTGAGGCCGCCGGCCTCGAGGATCGCCTGTCTGCGCATCAGGCCGTAGATCAGGTTCGCCTTACCCCACGCTTCGGGCTGGCCGAGGTAGTTCGTCAGCCTCGGAAACAGGTCGCTCGCCTCAAGCTCGACGAGGTGCGGGTACTCCCTGACCGGTCGGCCCGACGCGTCGATGTTGTCGAAATCGCAGAACGCGAGCACGGCCGCCGGAGACTCGCGCAGCAGCGATACCATCGACCCGATAAACCCGGGATGCCACATGTCGTCGCCCGCAGCCCACATGAACAGATCGCCCCTCGCGAGCTGCAGCGCGCGGTTGAAGTTCGCCGCCGCGCCGATGTCGACGCCGTTCCTGTGGTAGCACACGCGCGGGTCCGAGGAGGCCGCCTCCTGCACGATCTCCGCCGTCTCGTCGGTCGACGCGTTGTCCGAGACGATCAGCTCGAACTCCGTGAACGTCTGGGACAGTAGGCTCGCGAGCGCCTGCCGCAGGAACCGCTGGCCGTTCCGGACCGGCAGGCCGACGCTGACGATGGGTTCGCCGCTCAAGGCCGCCGCGCGGCGCCGAGCGCGCTCTTCACGGCGTGGCAGCAACGGGTGACCTGCTCGCGCGTCAGGGTCAGCGCCGAGGGAAGGTTGACGCCCCAGGCGCCGATCCGGTAGCTCGCAGGATTGCGACGGGCGGCGTCGCGCACGGAGGCCGTCTCGCGATAGGCCTGCTGCGAGCTGAGCGGGTCGAAGACCGGCCGCGTGTCGATCCCCTCCCGGCGGAGCTCCTGGATCAGACGCTCCTTGGGCAGTCCCAGGCCGGGATCGAGCACCACCGTGACCATCCAGTAGGAATTCTTCGTGCGGGGCGGCTCGTGGTTCAGCGCGATCCCTGGAAGGCCATGGAGCTCCTCGCGGTACCAGCCGAAGATCAGGCGCTTGCGCTCGATCAACTCGTCGATCCGCTCGAGCTGGGCGAGACCCAGCGCGGCTTGCATCGCGCTCATCTTGTACTTGTAGCCGACCCGTGTGTTGCGGAACATCGTGTCGCCGGGCATGCGGCCATGGTCGCGCAGGACGAGGACGTTTTCGTGGAGACTTTCGTCGTCCGTCACGAGCATGCCGCCCTCGCCGGTCGTCAGCGTCTTGGACCCGTGGAAGCTGAAGACTCCAATCTCTCCGAGGCTTCCTGCACGGCTTCCCGCGTATTCGGAGCCGATCGCCTGCGCCGCGTCCTCGATCACGACGATCCCGCGGGCGCGCGCAATCTCGCGGATCGCCCCCAGGTCGGGGACGCCCCCGTAAAGGTCCACGGGGATGACGGCCCTGGTGCGCGGCGTGATGCACCGCTCGAGCGAGCGGGCGTCCAGGCACCACGTCTGTTCATCGACATCCGCGAACACGGTCGTGGCGCCCACGTAGGTGATCGGCGCGGCCGAGGCGATCCAGGTGAGGTCGGGGACGATCACCTCGTCGCCCGGACCGACCCCGAGCGCCGCGAGCGCGAGGTGGATGGCCGACGTGCACGACGGCAGGCTTACGGCGTGCCGGACTCCCAGGTGCTCGGCAAACGCGGCCTCGAAACGACGCTGATACTCGTTGGCGTTGCCGTACCAGCACCGGGTGACCGCGTCCGTGACGTAGTCGATTTCCTTCCGGGTGATCCAGGGCCCCGCGACCGGGATGCGATCCATCGTTCAGTCCTTCACGCAGCGCAGGTAGCCGTCCGGGGCCACCGAGATGAGCAGCTTCGACTGGATGTCCCGGTCGATCTCGAACCGGTCGTCCTTGTCCAGGAACTCGCGCACGGCCGTCCTGGGGTTGTTCCCGCGCCCCCATGGCCTGTCCGGGAAGGCATCCGGAGACATATCCTCGATGACGGTGTCGAAGACGATCAGGTAGCTGCCCGCGCGGACGAGGGGGGAGTACAGCTCCAGCTCGCGGAGCACGTGCTCGTGCGTGTGGTTCGAGTCGAGGAGAACCAGGACCCTGCCCGCGCCTGCAGCCAGGCCCCTCACCCGGGCGGCCACCGCCGGATCGATGGACGAACCCTCGATCATCGTGATCCGCCGCACGAGCGGGGACCGTTCGATCTCAACCCGGTTGTGGGGCCGGATGTCGACGTCCACGCCTACGACCCTTCCCGGCCCGCCCAGCATCTCGAGGATGGACGCGGAGAACACCAGCGAGCCGCCGCGCGCGATCCCCGTCTCGACGATCAATGAGGGGCGGACCCTCCAGATGACCTCCTGCACTGCGATCATGTCTTGAGGGAACTGAATGATCGGCCGGCCCAGCCACGTGAAGTGGTACGAGTACTCGTATCGGCAGGCCCTCGCGAACCACTCGCGCGACGCCTCCGCCAACTCCTGGTCCGACGCCATCGCCCGGATCATCTTCGCGTTGCGCTGCTCGAAATCATCCGTCGATCGCGTCACCGGTTCCCTCGTCGGCCGGAAGCGGGGACGATCACGCGCCCCGGCCTCGCCCGTCATGGAGCGGGAACGAGCGGTCCCGCTCCGACATCGTCCTCGGAGGAAGGGGCCAGCGGATCTCGAAGGCCGGGTCGTCCCACCGCACGCCTCGGGCGGAACCTGGATGGTAGAGCTCCGACATCTGATAGAAAACCTCGCTGCCGTCCTCGAGCGTCTGGTACCCGTGGGCCAGCCCCTCCGGAATATAGATCATGCGGAGATTGTCGCCCGTGAGCTCGAAGGCCAGCCAGTGGCCGAAGGTGGTCGATCCGGGCCGGATGTCCAGGGCCACGTCGTAGATCGCCCCGCGGGTGCATCGGACCAGCTTCGCCTCCGTGTGGGGCGGGACCTGGTAGTGCATTCCGCGAAGCGTTCCCTTCTTGAGGTTGAAAGCGACGTTGCACTGCGCGACGGCCGGATCGAGGCCGCGGGCCTCGAACTCGCCCCGGGACCAGGTGCGCGCGAAGAAACCGCGCTCGTCCACGATCCGCTCGGGATCGATCGTGAAGAGGCCCTCCAACGGCGTCGGAGTGAAGATCAAGCAGGCTCCGTTCTCACGCGCTCAGACGATCCTGGGTTCGGGTAGCGGGATGATGAACCTCCCTCCGCCGCGTCGGTACTCGGCCTGTTGTTCGAGGATCTCCTCGGAGAAGTTCCACGCGAGCAGCAAGACGTAGTCGGGCTTTGCCTCGAGCAGGCGCGCGGGGGAATGGATCGGCAGCCGCACGCCGGGCATGTGGAGGCCCTGTTTGTGGGAGCTGCGATCGACGACGAAATCCACAGTGTCGCTTCCGATCCCCATGTAGTTCAGGAGCGTGCTTCCCTTGGCCGCCGCCCCGTAGGCCGCGATCCGCTTCCCTCGCGCCTTGAGATCCGCGAGAAGCGTCCGCAACTTCCCGCGCAGGGTCCCGATCCGGAGGGCGAAGCCCCGGTAGAACTCCGGCCGGTCGACACCCCAGCCCGCCTCCTCGGCGAGCAGCGCCTCCACGCTCGGCGACGTCGCCGACCGGATGGCAGTGTCGGCGCGCGCGCACCTCACCCGCAGCGAGCCGCCGTGGATCTCGAGGCGCTGGACGTCCTCGATCACCAGGCCATGCCGGCGGAACAGATGCTCCAGTGCGGTGAGGGAGAAGTAGCACAGATGCTCGTGATAGATGGTGTCGAACTCGCACCGGTCGAACATGTCCTTGCAATAAGGCACTTCGATGACGGCCCTTCCGCCCTCCTTCAGCATGAGCCGCATCCCGTCGACG
>QHYA01000076.1 GCA_003223995.1 Acidobacteriota bacterium
GCGCGGTCGCGCGTCTTCACAGGATTTCCATCGTCCCTTCGCACACGAGCACCGAGGCGCCGCCGACGCGGATTTCCGTGATCGCCCCCTTGTGCTTGTCGACTTCGATCTCCAGGAGGCTCGGGCGCCCCATCTCGAAACCCTGCTCGACGACGAAGCGCAGGGTGCCGTCCCGCCTCGCGTCGCGGATTCCCAGGTACCCGCCCAGGGCCGTCGCGGCGCTGCCCGTGGCGGGGTCCTCCGTGACACCGACCGCGGGGCCGAACATGCGGGCGCGCAGATCGTGCCCCGGGTTCTCGGCCTCGAAGGCGAAGACGTAGGCGTGCGGCGACCAGTACATCGCGAGCAGCTTCTCCCACACGTCGAGCCTCATCCGGGCCCGCCGCACGGCGTCGCGGCCCGAGAGCGGGATGAGCAGGAAGGGCAGTCCGCAGGAGACCGCCTGCGGCCCCCGCGGCTCGTCGAGCAGGTCTTCGGGATCGAGCGACAGCATGGCGGCGAGGTCGGCGCGCGCGGGCGGCGGAGGTCCGTACTCCGGCGGGCGCGGGGCCACGAGCTGCGTGAACACCGGACGGCCGCCCGTCGCTCGGATTCGCACCGGCACCGGCCCCGCCCCCTCCTCGAGGACGATGCGTGTCCACTCCCCCTCGAGACGAAGATCGCCGATAGAGGCCAGCACGAACGCCGTGCCGATCGTCGGGTGTCCGGCGAACGGGATCTCCGCGCCCGGCGTGAAGATGCGCAGGCGCCGCGCGTGCGCGGGCCGATCAGGCGGCAGGACGAACACCGTCTCCGAGAAATTGAACTCGCGCGCCACTCGTTGCATCTGCTCGGTCGCGAGCCCCCGCCCGTCCGGGAAGACGGCGAGCTGGTTTCCCCCGAAGATGCGGTCGGTGAAGACGTCGGCGGTCAGGAAGCGATGGCGCATGGGATCCCGAGGCGCAGAGACTAGCGCCCGGGCGTCGCGGGCGTCAAGGTGGCGGGGCCACCACGATCATCTTCGATCCCGGCAGGATCCGGAGGGCTTGACGCTGGACACTCGGTCCCCCCTCCGTCAGCCACGGGACGGAGGTCGCAGAACCACGAGGGTCGCCCCCCAGCCGCCGGCGTCCTCCGGCGCCGTCCGGAAGGAAGCCACCTCCGGCAGCCTCGAGAGCAGGGCGTGGATCGTCCGCCGTAGCGTCCCCGTTCCCTTGCCGTGGACGATCCGTACCTGAAGGATCCCACGCTCCCGGCAGGCCTCGAGATAGTCGGGGACGAGAGTCGTGATCTCGCCCGGCAGGAAGGCGTGCAGATCCAGCATGCCGTCGATGGGCAGGGAGACGGGGTCGTCCTCCATCGCCCGGCACACTACCATTGCCGGGCGAAGGCTCCAAGCGGGGCGCGTCCCCGCGGCAGACCTCTGCTATTCTTGCGTGAATCGACCAGGAGAACCCGTGCGCATCGACCTGTTCCACATGGAGCGGACGCAGTGCCTCTACGAAAACGAGGTCGAGTACAACCTGTCCGAGAGCGGCGTCGAGCCGATGCGTGTCGATGAGCTGCTCGAGGGATCCTCCAGTCCGGATTGGCTGCGGCAGGCGCCCCTGAAGTACCCCCCGTCGAGAGGCTCGGACACGTTGCGCGACCGGATCGCTCAGTTCTACGGCCGGGGCGCCACGCGCGATCACGTGATGGTCACGAACGGGGGCTCGGAGGCGAACTACGTCGCCTTCTGGGGGCTGCTGGAGAAAGGGGACCGCGCCGCCATCATGATCCCCAACTATATGCAGGGTTGGGGCCTGGCGCGGGCTTACGGGGGACACGCCGACCCGTTCCGGCTCATCGAGCGGCGTGAGAGCGGCCGCGGGCGCTGGGCGCTCGACATCGGGAGCCTCGAGCGCTCGATCACGCGGCGGACGAAGGTGATCCTGGTCACCAACCCGAACAATCCGACCGGGGCGATCTTGACCGGAGAGGAGATGGAGTCGATCGTGCACGCCGCGCGAAGCACCGGCGCCTGGATCGTTTCCGACGAGGTGTACCGCGGCGCCGAGGTGTCGGGGACGACCTCGGCCACGTTCTGGGGCCGCCACGACAAGGTCTTGATCACCGCTGGCCTGTCGAAGGCGTTCGGTCTTCCCGGCCTGCGCACCGGCTGGATCCTGGGGCCGCCGAAGATGATCGCGCGCCTGTGCTCCTACCACGACTATCTGACCCTGACGCCGTCGTATCTCTCGAACCGCTTCGCCGAGATCGTCATGGAGCCGGCCCGGCGCGAGTCCATCCTGGAGCGCACGCGCCGTATCCTCCGCAGCAACCTGCCGAGACTGGAGCGCTGGGTCCGGACGCACGACGACATCTTCAGCTTCATCCCGCCCCTGGCCGGGGCCATCGCCCTGGTGCGCTACCGTCTGCCGATCGGCTCGGTGGCCCTGTTCGAAAAACTGCGCCTCGAGCGGTCGGTCCTGATCACCCCCGGGGCGCATTTCGGCATCGGGCGCTTCATCCGGATCGGCTACGGCGGCGATGTCGATCACCTGGAAGCCGGTCTGGCGCGCATCGACCTCACGCTCGCCGACCTGCGGCACAGCACCACCCCGAGGTCGTCGGCGCGCCGGCGCGGGGCCCATCGCCGGGCCCGGCAGGCGGCCGCCGGGTGAGAGCACGCGCGCTGACCTCCCGCCGGGTGGCGGCGTGGCTGGCCGCGGCGGCCACACTCGTCCTGCCGATCGCCCGCTGCGTCCAGGCGGCCGGATCCGGACCCTCCGCGGGCGCGGTATCGGCCCGCGTCACGCGGCCGCTCCGCACGCGCAATGTCATCCTGGTCACCGTCGACGGTCTGCGGATTCAGGAGCTGTTCACCGGCATGGATCCGATCGTCGCGCAGAAAGAAAAGCGTTCGGGGATCTACGACCTCGAAAGGACGCGAAAGAGGTTCTGGCGCGACACGCCCGAAGAACGCCGCGCCGCGCTCCTGCCCTATTTCTGGGGAACACTCGCACCTCAGGGGATCGTTCTCGGCGACAAGTGGAAGGGCAGCAGCGTCCACCCGAAGAACCCGCTCCTGTTCTCCGCCCCGGGCTACATGGAGATCCTGACGGGGCAGTATCAGCCCGACGTCGTGAGCAACGACGTGAAACGCTATCCCCATTCGACCGTCCTCGAGTTCGTCCGCCGCGAGCTCGGGCTCGGCAGGCGGCAGGTCGCCACCATCGGATCCTGGGAGGGCTTCGCGACGCTCTCTTCCAGCGAGGAGGGGGCGTTCTTCACCAACGCCGGTTACGAGCGGATTCCGGCCGACATGGCGACGGCGCGCATGGCCTGGCTCGGCGATCTGCAGTTCGAGATCATGGCGCTCTGGGAGGAGGGTCGCAGCGACGCCGTGACCTTCAACCTGGCCGTCGAATATCTGAAAACGCAGCGCCCGCGCCTGCTCTACATCGCCCTCGGGGAGTCGGACGACTGGGCGCACGCGCGCCGCTACGACCGCCTGCTCGACTACATCAATGTCTTCGACGCCTATCTGAAGACGCTCTGGGAGACCGTGCAATCCCTCGACGGCTACAGCGGCCGGACCACTCTCATCGTGACCACCGACCACGGCCGGGGGATCACACCCGCCGACTGGGTCGAGCACGACGAAGGGATCGAAGGCTCCGCGGACATCTGGATCGCCGTCATCGGCCCCGACACCCCCGACCGGGGCGAGGTCGCGCCCTATCCCACCGTGCACCAGGCCGATGTCGCGGCCACCCTCCTGCGCTTCTTTGGATTGAACCCGGGGGCATTCAACGCCGAGGCGGGGCCGCCGATCCCCGCGGCCCTCCAAGCCGACAGCGCCCCGTGAGGTCACCGCCGAATCGAAGGAAGACCATCCCGGGAGCGATGCCGGGGGGCCCCGGGAAGGCTCCTAGGATCGATGGGTGCGGGTCCTGGGCTTGCGCGGTGCTATTGTGCAGACCTTGAGCTCATTCTTGACCTTCACCTTGATCAGCCGCTTCGCCAGCTCCTTCGCCTTCTTCGCCTGATCGCGCGACTCGACGCAGCCGCTGAGCGTCACGACACAGTCGCTCGTGGTCACGTCGATCCTGAACTGGCCGATCTCCCGGTCGGCGGCCAGGCGGGCCTCG
>QHYA01000221.1 GCA_003223995.1 Acidobacteriota bacterium
GGAACTGCGCCGGCTGGCGGAGGATAACCGCCGCTACATGCGCCGGCTCGAGGAGGAGCTTGCCGAGGCCCGGACGTTCCAGCAGCGGCTCCTGCCCCCGCCGGAAGTGGTGATCGAGGGCGTGTCCGTGGCCTGTCGCTACGAGCCCTGCACCGAGCTGGGAGGCGACCTCTACGACTACGCCCGCGCCGGAGAGGGGCGCGCCGCCCTGCTCGTCGCCGATGTCTCCGGGCATGGCGTCTCGGCGGCGATGCTCACGGGGATCGTGAAGTCGGCGTTCCACTCGTATCACGTGGACGGTTACGACCCGCTCGCGGTCGTCGGCAGGATCTGGAACGCCCTGCGAGCCTTCGGCCCGGAACGTTTCGTCACGCTCTTCTGCGCTCTCCTCTCGGCGGCCGAACGCCGCATGGAGTACGTCAACGCCGGCCATCCCTCCGGCCTGTCGTGGCGCGAAGGGTGTGAACCCTCCGCCCTCGAATCCACCGGCCCCATCATCTCCTCCGCCTTCGCGCGCCCGGTTTGGGAGAAAAGGAGCCATAGCCTTCAAGCCGGGGAGCGGCTGCTGCTCTACACGGACGGTGTTCCGGAGGCGCGCTCGGATGGAGACTTCTTCGGAGAGCGACGACTCCTCGCTGCGGTCGCCGAGCGCCCGGCAGGCGGCCCGGCTCTCCTCGACGATATTCTCGGCGCCCTCGACGAGTTCTCCCGGGGGCGGCCCCGGACGGACGACGTCACCCTGCTCACCGCGGCGTTCCTGCCGCGTCCGCGGGAGGCCGCCGGCAGCGGGGAAGATTGATCGGCCGAGGACGGCGGCGGCTTTGTCGATCTCGGCGGCCACAACGGGAACGGTTCAGCCGAACAGGGCCGCGATCTCGTCGCGCTCGTTTGCGGAGAGCCTCACATCCAGGGCGCTGCGGGCTGATTCGATGTGCTCCGGGCGGCGGGGTCCGATGATGATGGATGTGACCTGTGGGTGCGACAGGAGCCAGGCGAGGGCGAGTGTGGCCCTGTCCACGCCGCGCCCTCGGGCGGCGGCAGCGAACGCTTCGAGGGCGCTGAAAGTCCGCTCGTTCTCGTAGGCCCGGTACCACTCGGGCCGCAGCGTCATGCGGGAACCCGGGGGGCGCACCCCGTCCCTCGTGTATTTCCCCGTCAGCCAGCCGCCAGCCAGGGGGCTGAAAGGGGTGAACCCCAGCCCCTCGCGGGCGCAAACCGGCAGAACGTCCACCTCTGCGGCTCGGTCGAGCAGCGAGCAGGAATTCTGCACCCAGTCGAAGCGGGCCAGACCGCGCTCCGCGCTGATTGCAAGGGCCTGCTCCAGCCGCCAGCCTTCGATGTTGCAGGCGCCGATGGCTCCGGCCTTCCCGGCCCGGACCAGCTCTTCGAGGGCGCCGAGGGTCTCTTCGAGCGGCGTGTCCGGGTCCGGCTCGTGGATCATGTAGAGGGGGACCTGCTCCACGCCGAGGCGTGCAAGGCTGCCGTCGATCTCGCGCTGGATGCGCGGGCGGGAAAGGCCGCGATCCGCGGGGTCGCCGCGGACCGAGTGGAAGACCTTCGTCGCGAGAACGGCCCTCTCACGCACCGCCCGCCCCTTGGCGCGGAGCCATTTCCCGATCGCCATCTCGCTGCGCCCGCCGCCATAGGAGGCGGCGGTGTCGAAGAGGGTGATGCCCATCTCCCAGGCGGCGTCCATGATCGCGAACGCCTCCTGGTCGGACTCGCCCCTGCCGAACAGCTCCGGAGCCGAACCGATCCCGCCGAACCCGCCGCAGCCCAGCGCGATCCGCGAGACCGTGACACCCGTGCGGCCGAGCTGCCGGTATTCGATTGGCGGATCCCTCTCGTCTGTCGGGATCATACCTCTCGCGCCGGTTCCCGCGGCAGCCGCAGGATCAGCACGATCGGCACAGCCTCCTTGATTTCGGCGCCGTTGTTCTCTAAGGTAACACCCGACCCGGTGAGCGCCGGGCCCAATCGGAGTCCCGCTGGAACGGACGCACGCCAAGACCCCAATCAAGGAGGGAGGAGAGCAAGATGGCGATGACCGCCAAGGATGTGCTCAAGCTGGCGAAGGAGAGAGGGGCACGGATCGTCGATCTCCGGTTCACCGACCTGCCAGGCCTGTGGCAGCATTTCTCGATCCCCATGTCCGAGTTGAACGAAGGGATCTTCGAGGAAGGTCTGGGGTTCGACGGCTCGTCGATCCGCGGCTTCCAGCCGATCGACGAATCCGACATGCTGGTGGTCCCCGACCCCACGACGGCGGCGATGGATCCGTTCACGGCGGTGCCGACTCTCGTGATGATCTGCAATGTCAAGGATCCGGTCTCTGGAAAGTGGTACAGTCGCGACCCTCGCTACATCGCCCAGAAGGCCGAGTCCTACCTCAAGGGAAGCGGCATCGGCGATACCGTGTACATCGGGCCGGAGCTCGAGTTCTTCTTCTTCGATTCGATCCGGTTCGATCAGACCTGCAACCAGGGCTACTACCACATCGACTCGGAGGCGGGCTTCTGGAACTCGGGGCGAGAGGGGACGCCGGAGAGGCCGAACCTCGGCTACCAGCCCCGCTACAAGCAGGGATACTTCCCGGTCCCGCGACAAGGTCCTCTGGTACAAGTACTGCGCCAAGAACACGGCGAGGAAATGGGGGAAGACCGCGACCTTCATGCCCAAGCCCCTCTTCCAGGACAACGGCTCGGGGATGCACACGCACCAGTCGATCTGGAAGAACGGGAAGAACCTCTTCTACGAGCGCGGCGGCTACGGCGATGTCTCCAAGGCCTGCCTCCATTACATCGGGGGGACCCTGAAGCACGCTCCCGCGCTGCTCGCCCTGATCGCTCCGTCCACCAACTCCTACCGGAGGCTCGTGCCGGGATACGAGGCGCCGATCAACCTCGTTTACAGCCAGAGGAACCGCTCCGCCTGCGTGAGGATCCCGGTGTATTCGAAGTCGGAGCAGTCGAAGCGCATCGAGTTCAGGACCCCCGACAATACGTGCAATCCGTACCTGTCGTTCGCGGCGTGCCTGATGGCTGGGCTCGACGGCATCGTCAACAAGATCGATCCTGGCGATCCGGTCGACAAGGACCTCTACGAGCTGCCGCCCGAGGAAGCGAAGGACATCAAGCAGCTCCCCGGCTCTCTCGATGTCGTCCTCGACAATCTCGAGAGGTCGCACGAGTGGCTGCTCAAGGGGGACGTGTTCACAGCCGACGTCATCAGGACCTGGATCGACTACAAGCGGAAGAACGAGGTCGATGCGGTGCGGCTGCGCCCGCACCCCTGGGAGTTCGCCCTCTACTTCGACATCTAGAGCGCAAACAGTCCCTGCGGCCGCAGCATTCGTGTGCCCGTCAGGGTTCCCTGGCGGTTACACGGTCGCTCGGCCGAAGTCGTCCTGCAATCGCACGATGTCGTCCTCGCCGAGATAGCCGCCTCGCTGGATCTCGATGAAGACGAGCCTTTCCCCTGCCGGATTTTCGATGCGGTGGGCCGCGCCGACGGGCACGTCCACAATCTCTCCCGCATGGACGCTGGTCTCCCGCCCGTCGAGAGTGACCTTCCCCGCCCCGCGCACCACCATCCAGTGCTCGGACCGCTGCGAGTGCTTCTGGTAGCTCAACCGCTTGCCCGGAGCGACCTCGATGCGCTTGACCTTGTAGCCTGGGCCCTCGTCGAGCACTGTGAAGCTTCCCCACGGCCGCTCGTCGTGACGCGGCGAGGTGCCGCCTCCTCCATGCTGTTCCATTCGCGAGACCTCCCCGTAGGTTTTCACGTGCTCATCCGCCGTGCGCTCGTTGCTGAAGTGTTCCTCGACATGCCTGCGGACGCGGGCGCGGACGCAATCGAGCTTCCCGGCTGGCGACAGCGCCTCGACGGCCTCGTCGGGACGGCCGCTGCGACGCTCCCCGACGCTCGAGCGAGTCGCTGATTGATTTCAGGGGCCAGGAGCTTGAGAACGGCCAGCGGCAGGGCGCTGGTGAAAGCGTAGTCCTTCGCGTCCGGTCCGGCGACGGACGCCGTGATGACGCCGAAGTAGCGGTCGCCGATGTAGAAAACGAAGGCGGCAGTGCGGCTCACGGACCGGGAGGAGATCAGCCGCCCGCCGCGGTCGAAGGTGTCATACCGGTTGTCCCCGGAGCCTGTCTTTCCTCCCACTGGCACCGGTGTGCCGCCCGTCTCGACGAAAGCCCCGTTCACGCGCCGCGCCGTCCCGCTCTGCACGACTTCGGTCAGCAGCGCCCGGAGGGTCCGGGCGACCTCCGGCTTCATCACCTGTTCCCCCGACTGGGGCACCGGCTCGAGGACCGTATGGTAAGGGGTGTCGGGAGCGAAGCGCAGCCGCTGGAGGAGCTGGACCTGCCGGAGCACCCCGTCATTGAGGATGATCCCCATCAACTCCGCCAGCGCGACAGGCCTGTCAGACGAGCTTCCGATGGCCGTGGCGTAGGAGGGGACCAGGCGCTCGAAGGGGAAACCGAGCCGCCGCCAGTAGGGGGTCATCCGGGCGAAGGCGTCTTGCTCGATCCGCGTGCGCAGCCGAAGGCCCTGCGCCCCGCGGTTTGCAGTCTTGAAGAGCCAGGAGGAAGCCTCTCGCGCCGCCTCTTTGCTGCGCGCGAGGAGCTCTTCCCGTGACAGGCCGGGCGTGCGGACCAGCTCGCCCGCGCACCAGATCTCGAGAGGGTGCAGCCTCAGAAGGTAGCCGTGATCCGCGAGTGTCAGCCGCGGGTCCCCGTAAGCCCGTTCAAGACGCCGGATCTCCCCCTGCGTGATTCCGGGCATACGGCTGGCCAGCCAATCGGACAGCTCCTCCATGCCGGAACCCGGATGCCAGGCGAAGAAGAGGATGGCCAGGTTCTTCGGAGACTCACTTCGGCCCTTCAGCAATCGGCTTTCCACTTCCCGGGCAGACAGGTTGCGGAGCCTGCGGTAGGCGCGCGAGAGGATCTCATGGGACTCCTCGTCAGCCATATCCTCCAGCAGCCTGTGACGCACGGGATCGTCGGACTGCTCCAGGACCGCCTGAGCATCGTAGGGCAGCCGGGCCGCATGGAAGCGCACGATGTCGCGCATCAGACGGATGAAGACCAGATTCGTCGAATGAACCACGGCCTCCTTGATCGTCATGATCCGCCCGTTGTCCCTGGGATCGAAGTTCTGGAAGATGTGCTCACCGCCGCCGGTGAAGAACGTTTCCGCGGGGCTGGCAGAGTAGGTCCGCTCCAGAGCAAGGTCGAGGAACGTGTCGAGATCCAGCCGCCGGTTCTTGGCCAGCGTCTCGGCCGCCCATAGTGTGATGGGGTCGCGTGCCAGCAGGACGCGGTGGCGGAGGCTCCTTCCGTCGAGCCCGGAAAGCTCGTCGTGCAGCTTCGCCGTCAGGTCCAGGTAGTGGGCGAGGGTGCGCAACTTCGCCGTGCTCCCAAGCTCCAGCTTCATCCCTTCGTTGGTGTCGAACGGCTTGTCGAGGCTGTCGGCATGAACTCGCAGGAGATTTCCTTCGGGGGATCGTTCGAGCAAGAGAAGGCTGTAGACGACCTCGCGCGGGTCTCCCTGCGCCAGAAGCCGCTCCTCGCGCAGGCCGTTCTCCTCCAGGAACTGCGGTCTCCTGAGCTGCCGGAAAAGCCCAACGACCGACTCCTGCAGCGCGGAGTCGATCGTGCTGTCCACCTCCAGATGAAGGCGGTCCAGGTCGTAGAGGTCCCGCATCCCGAGAAGGCGTGTCAGCTCCTCGCGGATGCTGTTGGTCGCCTTGCGGTCGGCGAAGCAGAAGGCCCCTCTGGCCGGTGCGTGCTGCACGAAGTGGAGCCGGACGGCCTGCAGGCGGCGGCGGAAGTCAGAGTCGATGACCCCCGCCGCCTGGAGCAGGTTCGCGTAGGATTCGACTCTTGCCTCCAGAGCAGAGCGGTGCTCGACCAGATAATAGGTGGGCGCGTGAACCGCGTAGAGCAGCGCCAGGATGTTCTTGAAGGCGCGGGCGTCTTCCTCACCGTCCCCATGGTGCTCCAGCGCCCGGCGGACATCGTCGAGGTCCATCCCGAACCAGGCGCGCAGGCCCTGCCCGAGACCGTTGACCTCGCCGTAGCCCGGTGCTCCTGCCAGCGGCATGCTGTTCAGGTAGTCCACGATGATCTCGCGTCGGGCCGGGCGCGTGTCGGACCCTTCCCTGTAAACCTTCAGGCTGGCGGCAGTCATCTGCCGCAGCTTGTCGAACATGGAGTTCGTCCGGCCGTGAGGAGAATGCCGGAACTTCTCGATCTGGGTCGCCAGAGTGCTTCCCCCCTCGATCCGCATCGACAGGCCGAGCTTGCTCTCCGCATACAGAAACCCTGCCTTGGCGAACCGGCCCCAGTCCACGGCGGGGTTCTGACGCGGGTCGACCTGCTGCGCAAGCTCGCGGTTTTCGATGAACAGCAGCGCATTCACGACGAGGGGAGGGATGTCCTCGAAGCGCTGGAAGATCTGGTCCCCGGGCATTGCGTCGTACAGGCTCTGCCCATCGGCACCCCGAATGAGAAGCCCTGCGGCGGCCGGCTCCCGGAAGGGGGGAGCGATCCCCCACTCGGCCAGCCGCGCCGCGGCCGGGGAGAGATGGGCCTGCTCCGCTACCCGGTAACCCTGCCCCTCGAGGCGCCGCTGGATCTCCGGCAGAAGGGAGTACCCACGGTGCCGGTCGAACGGCCCGCTCTTCGGAAAAACGATGAGCGGGCTGGGTCCCGTCTCGATTGTGTAGGAGAGCCGCCGCGCGTAACTTGAAAGGAGATAGGACTGCAGCGCGGAGGTGCGCAGCTCGTGGCGCGCGGCAACGGCCAGGAGAATGGCGGCCAGGAAGGGCAGCAGCCAGCCCGGGCGGAGAAGGCGCTGGCGAGCGCGCTCCAGATAGAGCCGCCCTCGCTCGGTCAGTCCATCGGCTGCGGATGCTCGCACTGCGGGGGTAACGAGGCTGGAGGCACTCTGCCATGCAGTCGTTCCGGCACCCCTGAGCGTTCTGGACAGAGAAATCAGCATTGGTGCGGGGAGGGCCCCTCGCGATTCTCTCGCCCGATTTTCGTTTGCAGTTATTATTATCCGACCAACGTGACACTTTTTCCACTTGCTGCAGCGCAGGAGCCGCGCGGGATGAGAGACGGTGCCGACGGGCGATAAGACGTCGATGCAAGCTCGCCTTTCCTACGCGAGGGTCCTGGTCGAGGTCTGGGAGCTCGATGACGCCGAAGCCCAGCTCGCCGGGGTGCTCGAAGAGTGGCCGGACGAGGTGACCGCCCTCGACCTGCTCGCCAAGATCAAGCACATACGGGGCGAGCTGACCGAGGCGATCGCTTGCTGGGCCCAGGTCCACGCCCGCTCGTCGCCCAAGCAGGCAGGGGCCCACCTGCGGCTGAACTCCTTGTTGCAGCTCGCCAGGGACACCGAACGGGGCGGACGCGATTTCCTGGTGCTCGGTCCGTACCAGCTCTGGCGCAAGCCGGCGGCCCATCTCGAGCTGGAGGAAGTGTTCCGCCTCTTCCTGGCCCGCCGCCCCGATGAGGCGCGTGCGAGATGCGATCAGCTCGCCCGCAAGTACCACGGCAAGGATCAGGACCTCTACAAGCTGGCAGTTCTGGCCAACGCCTGGATCGCCGAGCTCTCGGGGGATCTCGATCGGGCGCAGTCGATCCTGGAGGAGCTCGGCAGCGAGCGTGGCTTCGAGAACGACAAGGACCGCCTGCTCGCTCTTGCCCGTCTCTACGAGAAGGTCGGCGCGACCGAGCTTCTCCGGAAGGCGGTGAACATCTATCTGCACTTCGAGCGGGATTACGAGACCGTCTCCGCGCTGGGCAATTTGAGCGTCCTCTACCTCAGGCTCGGCGATGAGGGGGAGGCGGCTCGATATCATCGCCGGTTCCTCGATCTCTTCCGGCGACGGATGCACCGCCCCACGCTGGCCGAGGCCATACAGGTCAGCGCGATCCGCTATGTGCCGCTCTACAAGCTTTGCAAGATCCGGTTCGCGGGCACGGACGGCCTGACGGAGCTGGCGCCACGGGAGCGGGCGATCGGACTGGCCCTTGCGGGGGACAGGGACGGGTCGCGCGAGTTGCTGCAAGGCGGCAAGGAGCCTCTTGACATCAAGTACCGGGCCGACCTCGCCGTCCTCGATGGATCGTGCGAGGAGGCGGTCTCCCTCTACATCGAGAGCCTTCGTGCGGACCCGCATAGCCCGAGGGTGATCGGCTGGCTGCTCGCCCAGCACGCGAGGAGCCAGTCGACCCAGATCGCGAAGTACTTCAAACAGGGAGAGGTCGCGGAGCGGACCTTCGAGATCCTCGAAGCAGCGATCCGATCTTCCCCCCTGAGGGCGAGCCTCTGGCGGCAGAAAGGGGTGCTCCATCAGATCCTCGGGCAGGCGGAGGAGGCCGGACGCTGCTTCGAGAGGAGCGCGGCGCTGCAGGAGGCCGCGCAGCGCGAATCCAGCCCGGTGGGCAGGGTGCTCGCCGCCGCGGTGTATCACCTCGTGGGCAAGCCGAAAGGGCTCATCCACGAGGTCTGGGCCGAGCGCAAGCCTGCCGGACCCGGACGCGGGGGTTTCCTGGAGGAGATCCTGGGCAGCCTGACCCAGGAGATGACCCAGGCGGTTCGCAACACTTTCCTCTCCGTCCGGGAGTACGCGCGCGCCAAGTGGCCGCAGCAGACGCACGACATCCTCGATTACAACTACACCTACAAGGTCACCAAAGAGGACGAGCCGTCCGGGGGATTGTCGGCGGGTCTGCCGTCGGCGCTCGCGTTCCTGTCGGTTTTCCTCGATCGCCCGGTCCCGCAGAACATCGCTTCGAGCGGCGTTCTCGTCGCCGACTCTCACGATGTCCTGTCGGTGCGTCCTGTCGGGGAGCCCGAATACAAGGTCCGCGGCGCCTACAATAGGAACCTGCAGCGTCTGATCCTTCCGGTCGGGAACCGCAAGGACCTGAAAAACAACCCTCGCGTTCCGGCGGAGGTGTGCGAGGAGATCGTCCGCTACGCGTCGGACCTGGACGACGCCGTCGTCCTGACCTTCGGGGAAGATATCTGGATCAGATAGGCTGATACGAAAACTCGCCGTGTGGCGAATTTTCGCATCAGGGGCATGGGCGAGCCCTTCCCCGCCGCCTCGCCTCACCGAGGGGCTAGTTGACCGGCACGGGCCTCGGCGTCGCTGTACGGTTGTTCTCAGC
>QHYA01000222.1 GCA_003223995.1 Acidobacteriota bacterium
GGAGGTCTCTTACCTGACCGGGGTCATGGCCGCCGAGCTGGGACTGGACCAAAAGCTCGCCAAGAGGGCCGGCCTGCTGCACGACATCGGAAAGGCGATCGACTACGAAAGGGAGGGGACACACCCCGAGATCGGAGAAGAGGTGGCCCGCCGCTACGGCGAGCCTCCGATCGTGATCAACGCCATCGCCAGCCATCATGAGGACTGCGAAGTGACCTCCCCCATCTCCGTCCTCGTCGCGGCCGCGGACGCGCTCTCCGGAGCGCGGCCGGGAGCGCGCCGTACGAGCCTGGCGGATTACATCCAGAGGATCGAGAAGCTGGAAGGGCTGGCCAACTCGATGGACGGAGTGGAGCAATCGTACGCGATTCAGGCGGGGCGGGAGATCCGCGTGATCTGCCATCACAGGAAGGTGGACGACGCGCAGGCCGCGCTGCTGGCTTCCGACCTCGCCAAGCGCATCCAGGCCGAGATGGACTATCCCGGCCGGATCAAGGTCACGGTGATCCGCGAGATGAGAGCGGTGGAGTACGCCAGGCAAAGCCGAGGAAACGGACATGAGAGAGGAATGGGTCAAGAGCAGAAGGGACGAGTGCATCACACAGATGCGCTACGCCCGGCAAGGAGTCATCACTGAGGAGATGCGGCATGTCGCCCTGCGGGAGGGCCTCGAACCCGAGCTGGTCCGGTCCGAGGTCGCCCGGGGACGGATGATCATCCCCGCCAATATCAACCATCCCGAGCTGGAGCCGATGGGGATCGGCATCGCCGCCTCGTGCAAGATCAACGCGAACATCGGCAACTCTCCGGTCACCTCATCCCTCCAGGAGGAGGTCGAGAAGCTCCGGCTGGCGATCCGTCACGGTTCTGATACGGTGATGGACCTGTCCACGGGAAAGATGATCAACGAGACTCGCGAGGCGATCCTGCGCGCCTCGAGCGTGCCGATCGGCACGGTGCCGATCTATCAGGCGGTCCAGATGGTCAACAGTCCCGAGGAGCTGACCCCCGACCTGCTGTTCGAGGTGATCGATCTCCAGGCGCGCCAGGGGGTGGACTACATGACGCTGCACTGCGGCGTGCTGCTGGAGTTTCTGCCACTCGTGGCGAACCGCGTCACGGGGATCGTCTCCCGCGGCGGTTCCCTGATAGCGCAATGGATGATCCGGCACCGCAGTCAGAACCCTCTCTACGAGCAGTTCGACCGGATCCTCGACATCTGCCGCCGCCACGACGTGTCGATCTCTCTGGGGGACGGGCTGCGCCCGGGCTGCCTGGCAGACGCTTCGGACGCCGCGCAGTTCGAGGAGCTGCGCGTGCTGGGCGATCTGACGCAAAGGGCCTGGGAGCGGGACGTTCAGGTCATGATCGAAGGGCCGGGGCATGTGCCGATGGACCAGATCGAGATGAACGTCCGCAAGGAGGCCGAGGTGTGCCACGAGGCCCCCTTCTATGTCCTCGGCCCGCTGGTGACCGACTTCGCCCCGGGCTACGACCACATCACCTCCGCCATCGGAGCGGCGCTGGCCGGATGGGCCGGCGCCTCGATGCTCTGCTACGTCACCCCAAAGGAGCACCTGGGCCTGCCGGACGCCGAGGATGTCAAGGCGGGGATCATCGCTTACAAGATCGCTGCCCACGCCGCCGACATCGCGCGCCACCGCCCGGGCGCTCGCGACCGGGACGACGAGCTGTCGAGGGCGCGTTATGCCTTCGACTGGAACCGCCAGTTCGCCCTCGCCCTGGATCCCGAGACGGCCCGCTCGCTGCACGATGAGACCCTCCCGGACGACTACTTCAAGAGCGCGGAGTTCTGCTCGATGTGCGGACCGAAGTTCTGCTCGATGCACCTCAACCGCGAGGTCGAGCAGTACAACGCCCAGTTTGCCGTGGCGGCGGAGAACCGGTCTTAGGAGCGTGTCCGAGTAATGAACACCTACTGCGACGACCGATGCATCGTCCATGGTTGCGTTGCGCGACACCTCGACGTAATGCAGCGATTACGCCTTCGGGTCGCGCGCCTTGCCCGGGACGCGCCTCGGTCGTCTCGCTACGGTGCCATTACTCGGACACGCTCCTAGCCCGCTTCCAACTCCCTGGACTTGCATGGAGGATGCCGCCGTGGCGGATGAGCCGACACAGTACGAGATCGCCGTAATCGGCAGTGGTCCCGGCGGCTACGTCGCGGCGATCCGCGCCGCTCAGCTCGGCTTCAAGACCCTTCTCATCGAGAAGGAACCCCAGCCGGGGGGAACCTGCCTCCACTGCGGCTGCATCCCGACCAAGGCGATGCTCCACGCGGCCGAGATCCTGGAAGAAGCCCGGGCGGCCTCCCGCTTCGGCGTCATGACCTCGGAGGTCCGGCTCGACCTTCCCGCCATGCACCGCTACAAGGACTCGGTGGTGCAGAAGAACGCGAAGGGGGTCGAGTTCCTCCTGAAAAAGAACGGTGTGGAGACGTTGCGCGGGTTCGGGCGGTTGGCCGGAGGGGGGATGGTCGACATCATGCCCGGCAACGGCGCTGCGGCGCGGCGGATTGCTGCCCGCCATGTGGTCCTGGCAACAGGCTCCGAGGTCCGGGGCCTTCCCGGGGTGGAGATCGACGGGCGGGCAATCATCACCAGCGACGAGGCCCTGCACCTGCAGGGCGTGCCGGCCTCCATGATCGTCCTCGGCGCCGGAGCGGTCGGCGTCGAGTTCGCCTCGATCTATTCCCGATTCGGCAGCCGGGTCACGCTCCTCGAGATGCTCCCGCGCGTCTTGCCGCTCGAGGACGAGGAGGTATCCTCCGAGCTGGAGCGGGTCTTCCGCAAGCGAGACATCACCATCCACACCGGGGCAAGGGTGGAGAAGGTCGTCCGGCGCGACACGGCCGTGGAGGTCAAGGCGCGGCAGGGGGAGAAGGCGCTGGCACTTTCCGCCGAAGTCGTGCTCGTGGCGGTCGGGCGCAAGCCCCGGACGGAGGGGATCGGCCTCGAGGGGACCGGCGTGGACCTGGACAAGGGGTTCGTGAAGGTGGACGGGATGATGCGGACCGGAGAGCCCGGGGTTTATGCGATCGGGGACATCGTTCCGACCCCCCCGCTGGCCCACGTGGCCAGCCACGAGGGTATCCTCGCCGTCGAGCACATCAAGGGCCTGCCGGTCCATCCGATCGACTACGACCAGATTCCCGCCTGCACGTACTGCCAACCCGAGGTGGCCTCGATCGGTCTGACGGAGGCGGAGGCCCGGCGGCGGGGATACGAGGTCCGCATCGGAAAGTTCCCCTTCGCCGCCCTGGGCAAGGCGGCGATCCTGGGCGCCTCCGAAGGATTCACCAAGATCGTCAGCGAGGCGAGGTACGATCAGATCCTCGGAGTGCACATGATCGGACCGCACGTGACCGACCTGATCTCCGAAGCAGTGGCCGCCCTGCGGCTGGAGGGGACGGTCGAGGAGCTGTTCCACGCGATCCATCCCCACCCGACCCTCTCCGAGGTCATGGGGGAGGCCGCCATGGCGTCCCACGGGCGGCCGATCCATATCTTCGCCGAGGCCGCTCGTGCGGCCGGGCGCCGCGCGGAAGCGGTCGAAGGGGCGGGAGGAACGAAAGGGCCCCCGTGACCGATACCGGGCTCTCCCCCCCGCAGCTTCTCGAGCTGTACCGGCTGATGTCGATGGCCCGAAGGCTGGAGGAGCGGCTGGCTTTGCTGTCCGGCCGCGCAAACCTTGCTGGAGACGTTTCTCGCGAGGAGGGCATCGGACGAGAGGGTTCTCCGACCGATACGGCACTGATTCGTGGCGGGGCTGAGGGCATGGGGCGGGAGGCGACTTCCGTCGGCGCCGCCTTCGCGCTGGCGGCCGGTGATTTCGTCGCCCCGAGCTTTCGCGACCTTGGTGCCGTGCTCGCGCGAGGCTGCCCGCCGCGCACGCTGTTTCTCCAGGCTCTCGCCCGCTCCGGGGGCCCTTGCGGCGGGAAGGACGGCAACCTCCATTTCTGCGACCTGGAGCGCGGGGTGATGGGAGGGACCTCCGCGCCCGGCGCCATGGTCCCCGTGGTCGTGGGCCTCCTGCTCGGAGCGCGGATGCAGGGGAGGAACTGCGCCGCCGTCGCTTTCATCATCGGCGGAGCCACCTCGACGGGCCAATTCCACGAAGGCCTGAGCTTGGCGGCCGTGCGAGGACTCCCCCTCGTTGTCGTGATCGAGAATGACTCCTCCTTCCCCTCAGCGGGGGTCCTTCGGGATGCTGGGCTGGAAAGCCTGGCCGATCGGGCCATCGCCTACGGCATCCCCTCGGAACTCGTGGACGGAGGCGACGTGCTTGCCGTTCACGACGCGACCAGGCGTGCGGCCGAGAGGGCCCGGATGGGGAAGGGGCCCACGCTGCTGGAGGCGAGAATGCCTGTCCCGCCGGACGATCCAATCGCGGGGTCGGCCCTCGCCGGCGTGACGGGGCCCGAGGCTGGAGGGAGCACCCCGCAGAGCCGCTGAGGTGTCCGGAGGAGGAGAGGGGAGTGCCCGCCGGCAGCTACCTCGAAGCGATCCGCCAGGGGCTGTGGGAGGAGATGGACCGAGACCCCTCGGTCTTCCTCCTGGGGGAGGACATCGGCCTCTATGGCGGAGCCTTCAAGCTCACGGAGGGGTTCCTGAAGCGCTTCGGGGAGCAGCGGGTGATCGACACGCCGATCTCGGAGTCGGCGATCGTGGGGGCGGCGATCGGCGCGGCGCTGATGGGGATGCGTCCCGTGGCCGAGATGCAGTTCATCGATTTCATCGCCTGCGCTTTCGATCAGATCACGAACTTCGCCGCCAAGATGCGCTACCGCACAGGCCTCGGAGTGCCGATCGTGATCCGGGGCCCATCGGGAGGCGGAGTGCACGGCGGCCCGTTTCACTCGCAAAACCCTGAGATGTATTTCGTCCACACGCCGGGGCTCAAGGTCGTCCAGCCCGCCACGGCGGCCGACGCCAAGGGGTTGATCAAGTCGGCGGTGCGCGACCCGGACCCGGTCATCTTCCTCGAGCACAAGCTGCTCTACCGGCATCCGCGATTGAAGGAGGAGCTGCCGGGCGAGGAGCACGTCGTGCCCATCGGCGAAGCCGCCATCCGCCGGGAGGGCCGGGACCTGACGATCCTCACCTACGGCGCGATGCTCCTGCACTGCCTGGACGCGGCCGAGGCTCTGGACACGGAAGGAGTCGCCGCGGAAGTGATCGATCTGCGGAGCCTGCTGCCGCTGGATCGGAAGACGATCGCGGAGTCGGCACGGAAGACGGGGAAGGTCCTGATCGTGCACGAGGACACCCGGACCGGCGGCATCTCGGGGGAGATCACCGCGATCCTGAACGAGGAAGCCTTCGAGTATCTCGACGCCCCGGTGATGCGGGTCACCTCGCTCGACACGCCGGTCCCCTACAGCCCTCCGCTGGAACGCTTCTTCCTCCCGGACATCGAGAAGATCCTCGCCGCGGGCCGGCGGCTCGCGGAGTACTGAACCCGGCTCCGCTACAATAGACGGGCGCCGAGATCGAACCGAACCAGATCCTTGCCGCCAGTGGCCGGAGGCGGCTTCGGGAGCTACCGATGCGAGTCGACGTGATTATGCCCCAGATGGGGGAGAGCATCCAGGAAGGAACGTTGACGAAGTGGTTGAAGAAGCTCGGGGAAACCGTCAAGAGGGATGAGCCGCTGTTCGAGATCTCGACCGACAAGGTGGACGCGGAGATCCCCGCTCCGGCCGCCGGCAAGCTCGCGGAGGTGAAGGTGACCGAGGGGGTGACCGTCCCGATCAACACTGTCGTGGCCACTATCGAGACCGACCTGTCCGCCGCCGCAGGGGCGCCCGTGCCGGCCGGGGCAGTTGCCGCGGCTGCAGGACCGGGGACCTCCAGCGCGCCAGCGGCCGGCGTGCCCTCAGCGGGCATGGGAGCCTCCGGCGGGACCCGCCCCTTCGCGGGCGAACCGCGCGGGGGACCCATGCCGGCCCCGGCCGCGGCCAGCGCCCCCGATTCCTCGAAACCGCGTTCGGAGATGACAGCGGAGGAGCTGAGGCGGACACGCTCTTCGCCGGTCGTGCGGAAGATCGCCGCCGAACACGGCGTCGACATCTCGTCGATCCAGGGGACCGGGATCTCCGGGCGGGTCACGAAGAGGGACATCCTCGGCTCTCTCGAATCGGGGCTGGCGGTCGGCCCCGGCAGGCCGGCCTCGGTTGCCGGTGTCCCGGCCCCAGGGGTCCCTGCCGCCGCCGCGATGCCGCCTGTATGGCCCGCTCGAGAGCCGTCCCCGCGGCAGGTTCCTCCCGCTACGCCGGGCGAGCGGTTCGAGCGGGTCCCGATGACCGTGATGCGCAAGAGGATCGCCGAGCACATGGTCCTATCCCGCCGCACCTCCGCCCACGTGACGACCGTCTTCGAGGTCGACTTCTCGCGCGTGGAGTCGATCCGGCGAGAAAAAGGGGCCGCGTTCCTCGACCGGCACGGTGTGAAGCTGACCTATATGCCGTTCATCGCCAAGGCCGTGATCGACTCTCTCCATGCGTTCCCCGTCCTCAACGCCTCCGTCGATGGCGAGGACATCCTCTACAAGAAAGACATCACCCTCGGGATCGCGGTCGCCCTGGAGTGGGGTCTGATCGTCCCCGTCGTCCGCCATGCCGATGACCTGTCGCTGTCCGGCCTCGCCAAGGGCATCTCCGCGCTGGCCGAGAAGGCGCGCAAC
>QHYA01000223.1:0-3084 GCA_003223995.1 Acidobacteriota bacterium
CTCGTCGTTCGCCCCGCGAAGGAGAGCTGGGTGCCTTTCGAACTGGACTCCGTCGCGGCCGAGTACGCCCGGCTGCTGCTGGACGGCTGCTGATGCGCCGTTTCACGTTCCGGATGCTGCTGGTGTTCGTCTTCGTCATGCCGATGGAGAACGCCTGGTCCGCGCCGGGGCTCGGACGGCTCAGCCACGCGGCGGGGCTCGCGCTGGCAGGCTTCTGGATCTTGACGGTTCTCATGACCCACCGGTTCCGCAAGCCCCGGGAAATCCACCTGCTCGTGGCGCTGTTCGTGCTCTGGAACGGGCTCAGTGTCCTGTGGAGCCACGACACCAGCATGAGTTTCCTTCGCTTCCTGACCTACGTTCAGGTGCTGGGGCAGTTCCTCATCGTCTGGGACCTCGCCGACACGCCGGAAACCCTCCGGGCAGCAATGCAGGCCTACGTTCTGGGCGCGTTCATTTCCATCGGCAGCGCCATCCAGAATTACAGGAGCGGCAACCAGTACTACTCTCAGCGCTATTCTGGCGCCGGCTTGCAGGTGAACGACCTCGGCCTCATTCTCGCCATCGGGATCCCCATCGCGTGGTATCTCGCTTTCGTCGAGCCTCAGCGGGCTCGCCGCTGGCTGCGCTGGGCGAACGTCCTCTACATCCCCGCCTCACTGTTCGGGATTCTGCTCGGCGCATCGAGGGGCGCAATGCTCGGCGTGGTCCCTGCAGCGCTGTTTGCCGCATTGTCACTGAGGCGGCTGAATGGGATCATGCGCACACTGCTTCTGGGCTCGGCGATTGCCTCCTACTTCCTGCTCGCTGCGCTGGTCCCGCACGCTTCCGTCGAGCGGATCGGGACGATCGGGGACGAGCTCACAAACGGAGACCTCAACGGCCGGGTTCGGATCTGGCGGGAGGGGATGAGCGTCTTCGGGGAGCATCCCCTCTTCGGCATAGGGACCGGAGCATTCCGCAGCGCCGTGGATGTGGAGGCGCCAGCTCACAACTTCGCCGTCGCCCTGCTTGCCGAGGTGGGTCTGGTCGGATTCACACTCTTCTCCCTGGTCCTTCTCTTCGTCTTCCGCGACGCCCTCCTCCAGCCGGGATCGTGGCGCGCCCTGTGGCTGACGGTGCTCGCGATCTGGCTCATCGCAGCAGGCAGTCATAACTGGGAGCACCGGAAGCAGACCTGGCTCTTTTTCTGCCTCATCGCCGCCTCCGCCGCCTTTCGCCCAAGACAGGCCGGGCCGGCCGCAGGCGCGCCCGCCACGGGCGATCCTCCCGCCGCGGTCGTGTGATGGACGCTTTGGAAGGGGCGGGCGGATCCATCCCAGTTCCCATCGCCGTTCCAGATGGGAAGCTCCGCCTCCTCCATCTGCTTCTGGAGATCAACGAGACCAGCACTCCCTGGAACGAACACTGCCTCCCCCTGCGCCGCGAACGCGACATCCGCGTCTGCAGCTACTTTCGGTCGCGGACCACCGTCCCTCCGGACATCGACACCTACGAAGGGGACGGGACGTTGAGGGGATTCCTGAGGGCCCTGGATGGCGCTCTCGCGGATGGCCGCACCGACGTGATCCACGCGCACGCCCCCCATCTCGCGCCGCTTCTCGCGTGGGGATGCTGGCGCCGGGGCATCTCTCTGAGAGGCACGGTCTTCACGGTGCATACGTCCTTTCCAAACGTCAGGCTGCGCAACCGGCCGCTGCTCCTCTTCGCCTTCGCCTGCTTCGAACGGATTGTCTTCTGCAGCCGCTCCAGCCTGCAGAGCTTTCCGCGGCGCTATCGCTGGCTGACGGGCAGGCGGGTGCGCACGGTGCCGAACGGCGTGGACATAGATAGGGTCGACCGGGTGCTCGCCGGCGGGGCCCCCTCACGGAGCGACGGCAGCTTCACGATCGTCTCCGTCGGCCGGATCATCCCGGTCAAGAACCCCCTGGGACTCCTCGAGTCCTTCCGTCGTGTACCCGGAGAGGGCGCCCGCATGCTCCTGGTGGGTGAAGGGGCACAGCGGGAGTTGGTGCGCCGGCGGGCCGAGGATCTTGGCCTGGACGACCGCGTGAAGCTGACGGGTCTGGTGCCTCGCGGCCGTGTCTACGAGATCCTCTCCGGTGCGGACCTTTTCGTGTCGGCCTCCCGCTGCGAGGGGATGCCCATTGCGGTGCTCGAAGCGATGGCCTGCCGCTGTCCAGTCCTCCTGTCGGACATTCCTCCCCATCGGGAGATCGCCGAAGGGATGGACTTCATTCCACTAGTCCCTCCCGGCGACGTGGAAGGCTTCGCACGGGAGATCGAGCGGTTCCGCTCGCGGAGCTCGGCCGAGAGAGCGGCCCAGGGGGAGAAATGCCGCAGCCTGGTGGAGGAGCGTTTCAGCCTCCGGAAGATGCACGCCGCGTACCCCGAGGTGTACACCGAGATCATCGCCGCTCGAGGAGGCTCCGCCGCGGAAGAGTGAGTTCGCGGCCCCAACAGCAAGCCGGCTCTTCGGAGCCTGGAAATGCACATCTCCAAGCGAGAAAGCTATTTGACGTTGTACCGGAAGCTGAACGAGTAGGGGATGTTTCTCCGGATGTACACGTCGACCCACCTGTTCACGTTGCCGATCGCCGACCTCGGAACATAGACGATGTCATAGGGCTTCAGCGAGAGATCCTGGTCCGGGAGCTTCGCCTCCCGAGCGCGGTTGAGATTCAGGGGGATGACGCGGGGAGTGCCGTCGGCCTCCCGGCGGATGAGCAAGACCTCACGCAAGCGCGCGACTGGGGTCGTCCCGCCCGCCTGGGCAAGTGCCTGCAGAACGGTCAGCCGGCCGACGAGGGGCATCTCGCCGGGCTTGACAACCTCCCCGTCCACGTAGATGCGCTGAGCGCTGAAGGAGCGGACGATGACCGCGATTTCGGGGTCTTCCATCTCCCTGGAGTAAAGCGTGCGCAACTGCTTGGCGAGGTCGGCCGGTGTGCGCCCGGCGGCGACGACCTCCGGGATGAGCTGCAGCGAGATGCGCCCGTCTGGCCGGACGGTCACTTCCTCATTCAGCTCCTGGTTGTAGAAAAACTTGATACCGAGCTGGTCGCCGGCCTGGATCTTGTATTC
>QHYA01000223.1:3232-7628 GCA_003223995.1 Acidobacteriota bacterium
GGCGCTGGTGGCTCGTCCTCGGAGCGTTCCTCCTCACGACCGCGGCTGCCGCGGTGCTGATCCTGGTCCAGACACCTCTCTACGAGTCCGATGCCGTTCTGCTGGTCAAGTTCGGCCGCGAGTTCGTCTATCAGCCCGAGGTGGGCGACCGCGCGACTCCCATCGCCAACCGCAACCAGGAGACCCTCATCAACTCCGAGATCCGGATCCTGCAGAGCGACAACCTCATCCAGAGCGTCCTGAAGTCGGTAGGAGTCGAGCGGGTGTACCCCCCGCAGGCCCAGAACTTCATCCAGGGCTTCCTGAAATCGCTAATCGCGCGGGTGTGCCCCCCGCCGGCCGGCTCACCCCAGCCGAGCGATGTGCCGGATAACGCCGCGGTGCTTCAATTCCGCCAGCATTTCATCGTGGAAGCGGTACCGACGACCGACGTCATCGACGTCTCCTTCACCCATCCCGAACCCCGCGTGGCGGTGGCGGTGCTCGATCGAGTGTTGGAGGTGTTCAAGGAAAGCCACCTTCAGGCATTCAGCGATCCCGGCGTGCCTCATTTCCTGGAAGCAAAGGTCGCCGAGTCCCGCGGCAAGCTCGAGAAGTGCGAGGAGGGGGTGCGAACCTTCCAGGTGCAGAACCGGGACTCACTCGACCAGGGAGAGCTGCTCCTTCACCAGCGGGAGGTGGTGGAGGCCGGGATCAAGGAAGTCGACAACCAGATCGCGGGCTTGCGGGAAAAGCTTGTCTACCTTCAATATCAAGCCCATTCCAACGAGCAGGCGGACGGCGTTCCCTTGCAGCCCGAACGGGATCCGGCCGTCACACAAGCCAAGGCGCACCTACTGGAGTTGCAGCTCACCGAACAGAAGCTGCTGGCGAGCTTCAAGGAGTCCAGCCGCCAGGTTGTCAGCGTCCGCAAGCAGATCGATCTGGTCAAGGAGTTCCTCCGGGACCAGGAACAGGGAGGCATGAACGCCGAGCTGGGGATGCAAATCGTCAGCGCCAAAGCGGACCTGCACTTCCAGGAGGCCAAGAGGACGAGCGTCCGCCGCCAGCTCGACGAGCTGAACGCCCAGTTGGAGGCGCTGCCGCGGGTGGAGGAGAGCTACAACAAGCTGAAGCGCGAGTGCGATTCGTTCGAGAAGAACTATCAGAACTACAAGCAGAAGCTCGAGGAAGCCCGCGTCTCCCAGGAGATGGACGAGCAGAAGATCGCCAACATCAGCGTCATCCAGAAGCCGGGGCTTCCATCCGTCCCCGTGTCCCCCCGCAAGCTGCTCAATCTCGCCGTGGGGATGTTTGTTGGAGCAGTGCTCGGGGTGAGTCTCGCCTTTGTGACGGACTCGTTCGGATCCGGCAAGACAACCTGAGGGCGCGAACCTCGCTCCCTAACCGAAGCGTAGCAAGTCCGCGGTGCTCCGGCGCCCGCCCGCTCATCGTGGAGCTCGTCGGCCCGGCCGGATGCGGAAAGACGACGCTGCTCGAGCGCCTCCTGCTCCGCAGCGACGCGATGATGCCGGGGGTCCCTTTGAGCTTGGGGACTCGTGCCCTCACCCTGCTGCGCCGCTCGGCACTCTTGCTGCCGCTTCTCTTGCGGGAGGCGTGTGGGGACCGGCGGGTCGCCCATCAGGCCCGGTCGGTCGTGTACCTCGAGGGGTGGCTGCGGTCGCTGCGGCTGGGAGCCGCGGGCCCGGATCGCGTCGTCGTCTTCGATCATGGCCCGCTCTTTCGGCTCGCCCTGCTCGGCGAATTCGGCTCGGCCCGCCCGCGCCGGGGCCGCTTCCCGCTGTGGTGGGAGCGGGCGCGGGACGAGTGGGGCGAGTTGCTCGATCTCGTCGTCTGGCTCGATGCGCCGGACGAGGTTCTCCTCCACCGCATCGCTACCCGGGATCGCGCCCATGCGGTCAAGGGGCGTCCGGAGCGGGAGGGGCGCGAGTTCCTCGCGCGTTACCGCCGAGCGTACGAGAACTTGCTGGGGGCGATGGCCGCACACAGGAGAGTGCGGTTGATGCGGTTCGACACGAGCCTACGATGTGCGGATGAGATCGCCGAGGTGCTGGTCGCGGCGCTGCGTTCTCTTCAAGTCGCGATCCCTGTCCCCGAATCCACGACATGCCCCCGGATCCCAGCGGCTGAGTGAGGCGCGAGGCGCAGTTGTTCGCGCGCGTGTCTCGTGGAAGTACATGAATCTCCATTAGAAAGACGATCATGTAATCGCGCCGGCCGAGGACCTGTCTTACTTTCCGCCCACATGATGTGCGGAAAGTAAGACGTGTTGCAATCCGCGACGACGCTCTGCAAGGCCGCTTCTCACACCCCAAGAATGCTCACAAGCCGGGGGCGCGGCGATCTATGAACCGGGACACCTTCTGATCAGCGGAAGGTGCGTCCGCTTCGACACTGCTCCCTGTATGGAACGCGTCTTGCTTGACGCTTCTCCGAGTCATCGCGCTCATTTTCCCGATTTTTCCACAGGCTTCTATGGTATTCACCCACATGGCCAGGACCTTCCGACGATACGAGCCGGACCAGATGCTGATGCGCCGCATCGCCGCGAAGCTTCAGGAGAGCGCCGCCTTCAGGTTCTTGGCGCCGCTCCCAAGCAGATGTTCACCAGCGCTTCAATCAGAAAGACCTCTGCATCGTCCAATGACTCGGATGGGCTTCTAGCTTCGTGTCCCTCAACCCAGGCGAGGAGGCTCTCATGCAGGCTCAGCACACTGTCCCGGCTATGGGCGCCAGATGTCTCCGCACCCGGCATGCGTTTCTTCCGGTGCTTCTTCTCTCACTCGCGCCTCTGCTGTCGCTTCAGGTAACGCCCGCACTCGCACAGGGGACGACCTATTACGTTGCCACCACCGGCAGCGACTCATCGGGCACGGGCGTGCTCACGAGTCCATGGAAGACGATCAACTTCGGGATCTCGAAGCTCAAGCCCGGAGACACGCTCTTCGTCCGTGCGGGGACCTACTTGGAGCAGGTGTCCGCCGCTGTGAGCGGCACGGCGACGGCGCCGATCCTCGTTCAGGGGTATCAGGGCGAGACGGTGACCGTGGACAGCGGCCCGAAGGACTCCGCCGGCCGTCCTCTGTTCCAGAACATCGGAAATAACGACTGGGAGTTGGTGAATGCTTCGATCGGGGAGTACCGCTCCAAGGTGACGGTCTCTTCGGGGACGTACCACGGATACGTTCTGAACATCCCTGGCTACGAGAATGGCCGCGTGTCTCTGGTTCCGTACAAGTCGGCGGCGGATTTCCGCGCCACGACCGACCAGTACGTCGATGGAGCGACCCCCTTCTATGTGGGGCCAGGGACCTTCTTCGACTCCTCCGACAACCGGCTCCATATCCGACTGTCGAAGACGAACGACATGGTTGCGGCGGAGCGGCGATACCGGCAGGTGTTCCCGGACGACGGGGACTCGAACCCTCTGAACGACAACGTCAACCCGGCCCGGTATGCGATCTCTCTCTCTCAGAGGTCGTCGACGCTCACCGTCCGGGGGTCCTACCTGACGTTCAAGAACTTGTCGTTCAACCAGGCCGGGGCGCGGACCATCGAGATCGCCGCGGGGGCCCACCACGTCACATTCGACGGGATCACCGCATGGATGGGGACGCGCAGCGTTTCGGCGGAATCCGGCACGATCCACGACATCACCCTCGTCAATTCGCGCCTGCTCGGGGACTGGCCCTACTGGATCTTCTGGAGCGATGTGCAGGATTCCCCCTCCCCGGCCAACAATCTCGGCGGAACCTCGGTGGACCTGCGGGGGGGAACCTACAACTGGACCATCGCCTACAACCTGATCCGCGGCTCTGGACTGGATCTGATCAGCACCAACGACAACGAGACCAATATCTTCATCCACCATAATCGGCTCGAGAACTGCCTCGACGACGCCCTCGAGATCGAGGGGACCAAGGACATCGGGCACATCGAGATCTACGAAAACTTCATCGTCAACTGCCTGACCGCGGTCGCGCCGGGGCAGGACACCCTCGCGATGACCGGACCGGTCTATGTCTATCGCAACGTGATGGTCTTCCTGAGGGACCAGCCGATCAACCGCAAGGCCGGCATCAACACCTGGAACGGTTTCGGAGGACGTCGGTTCGGCCGCCACGAGATGTTCAAGCACAGCGGCAGCTACGTCACGAAGAACATCCACTACTACCACAACACGATGGTCCTCGACCGAAGCAAGGACAACGAACGGGGGCTGCGGAGCATCGTCGCCCATCCAGCGAACACACGTGTGGCGGACAACCTGATGGTCGTCGTCAACGGCGCCGTCAACGGCGAGTACCGCTCCGAGAGCGGCTTCGTGATGAACGGGAACCTCTACTGGAAGATGAACACCGTGGACACGAAGAAGCTCCTGTACGGGTACGACACG
>QHYA01000077.1 GCA_003223995.1 Acidobacteriota bacterium
CGCGCCGCGGCATAGACGAGCTGGCGGGCCGCCTCGATCTTGGTCGCCATGTCGGCCATCATCCACTGGATCCCCTGGAACGAGGCGATGGTCTGGCCGGACTGCTTCCGCTCGGTCGTGTACTTGACGGCCAGATCGAAGGCGCCCTGGGCGAGCCCCAACGCCTGGGCGGCGACACCCGGGCGGGCCTTGTCGAGGGTCATCATCGCATGATGGAAGCCGAAGCCTTCCTTCCCGCCGAGCAGGTTCTCCGCCGGGATCTTGCAGTCGTGGAACTCGATCTCGATCACGGGGACGCAGCGGATCCCCATCTTGTCCTCTTCCTTCCCTTTGATGTATCCGGGCATACCGTCTTCGACGACGAGGGCCGAGATCCCGCGCGCCCCCTTGTCGGGGTTCGTCACGCAGAAGATCGTGTTGATCGACGAGACAGCCCCGGCGGTGTTCCACTTCTTCGCGCCGTTGAGGACATAGTGGTCCCCGTCGCGAACGGCGCGCGTTTTCATCGAGGCCGCATCGCTCCCCGCGTCCTTCTCCGAAAGCCCGAAAGCGATCAGTCTCTTGCCGGCCGCGATGTCCGGCAACCAGCGCCTCTTCTGCTCCTCGGTCCCCCCTAGCAGGATCGGAAAGGAGCCGAGCGCATTGACGGCATAAGCCACGCCGACCCCTCCGCAGGCGCGCGACAGCTCCTCGATGACGAGGCAAAGGTTCAGGATCCCGCCCCCCTCTCCCCCAAACTCTTCCGGGATCCAGACGCCGGTCAGTTTGGCTTCTCTGAGGCGGTCGAGGACTTCCCAGGGGTACTTCTGCTCCTTGTCGTAATAGGCGGCCACGGGACGGACGTATTTCACGGCGATCTCGTGGGCCCTCTGGATGTAGTCGAGGTTTCGCGGCGTGAGAAGCTCCGTATTGGGCATGGGGATGAACTCTCTTGTGTGAGCGGAAGCCAGCCCCCGGACGGACTATTCCGCCGGCCGGCCGGTCACTTCCTTGGGTGAGGAACCGAGACAGGCTCCAGAAGCGATTCTTTATACGCTGCGCGGCTGGAAGGTGTCAACGGAGCGCCTTGAGAGGCCTGAGGGGGAACCTGGCGTGCTAACGCGACGAGGAAGCGAAGCTGCGACCGGCAGGGACCCTGTGCGAACCCCGCGGACTCGCTCAGCGAGAGGCGGGAGGGCGGGGGCGCTGAGGAGCCGCGGTCCGCTCCGCTACGTTCGTCCGAAGACCTGGTCCGTCCGGTGAAACTGGACGGGCCAGGGGGGCGGCGCTCGCAGCCTGCTTGCCCGGAGGGACCGGCGGGGCCTGGGATTCGGCTGACTTGCCCGGAAAACCGAGTGCGGTGCGAAGCCTCTGCTCCAGGGTCCGGGCGATGTCGGGGTTGTCCTTGAGGAACTGGCGGGCGTTCTCCCGGCCCTGGCCGATCCGGGTCTCCCCGAAAGAGATCCACGAGCCGCTCTTCTCCAGCGCCTTGTGCAGAACGCCCAGGTCGATGATGTCTCCCATCCGCGAGATCCCTTCTCCGTAGAGAATATCGAATTCGGCCGAACGGAAGGGGACGGCCACCTTGTTCTTGACGACCTTCAGCCTCGTGCGGCTGCCGATGGTCTCCTCCCCCTCCTTGATCGAGCCGATCCGGCGGATGTCCACGCGGACGGAAGCGTAGAACTTCAGCGCCCGGCCTCCGGGGGTGGTTTCGGGATTGCCGAACATCACGCCGATCTTCTCGCGGATCTGGTTGATGAAGACCAGGCAGGTCCCCGACTTGGAGACGTTGCCGGTCAGCTTGCGCAGCGCCTGGGACATCAATCGCGCCTGGAGGCCGACATGGGGTTCGCCCATCTCTCCCTCGAGCTCGGCGCGGGGGACCAGCGCGGCGACGGAGTCGATGACGCAGATATCAAGGGCGCAGGAGCGGACGAGGACCTCGGCGATCTCGAGAGCCTGCTCGCCATTGTCGGGCTGTGAGACCAGGAGGTTGTCGATGTCCACACCGAGCTTCTTGGCGTACTCGGGGTCGAGCGCATGCTCGGCGTCGATGAAGGCCGCCAGGCCACCTTCCCGCTGAGCGCTCGCGATCAGCTGGAGCGCCAGTGTGGTCTTGCCCGAGGACTCCGGGCCAAAGACTTCCACGACCCGGCCTCGCGGCATGCCGCCCACTCCAAGGGCCCAGTCGATGGAAAGGGCTCCCGTAGAGATGGCCGGCACCTCAACGGTTTCCCGGCTGCCCAGCTTCATGATCGAACCCTTCCCGAACTGCTTCTCGATCTGGCTGACAGCGATGTCGATGGCCTTGGACTTCTCCCGGCTCTCCTGGGTCATGTCACCTCCGATGCTTTCCGGCTTTCCCGGTCCAGTGCGACCTTGTTGTTCCCCGTGGCCTCCGCGTTCTTCGCTGTTGCCCGGCATCCCGGCCTGCAGGCTCCGGCTCTCCGGACGGCAGGCTCTTCGTCGGCTCTACCCGCCAACCATCTTCCGGTTCAGGCAGCATACGGCCTTGAAAGAGAGGGCGTCAAGCACCTTCGGAGCCGAGCAAGGGAGGGCTTTTTGCCTGTAAGAAAAGGGAGTTACGTTTGCCGAGAGGGGATCGTTTCGGGGGCTGGCCTCCGCGCGCCCAGGGTCGCCCAAGGAGGCCGGGTGGGGTTCTTTCTTGACAGCCTGACGGTCCCGCTTTACCTTTGTTAGGGAAAAAAGCGGGCGACGGTTACCGGACCGGAGTCCGAAAAAGCGGCCGGAAGGGCGCAAGAGCCAAGCGGCCGCGCGTGCGTGGGGCGCCGGAGCGCCCTGTTTGTGACTTGCTGAGGGGGTGCGGGAACCCGGGTGATGGATATTCGAGCATTCGCTCTCAGATACCGCACGTTACTGGCGGTCGCGGGACTTCTGGCGATGGGATGTGCTCCTGTCCGGGTCCCGCCACCAGCTGCGCCCAACCTCGCATCGCCCCCCTCCCCCACTTCCCAGCCCGAGAACGTTCCAAAGAACAAGCAGGTCGCCCAGTGCGTCGATTCGGCGCGGGAGGAGTACGACCGGGGAGTGGAAGCGCTCCGCGGGACCCAGAAGGAAGCGGCCCGCGACCACTTCGACCGCGCCATCGAGATTCTGCTGGAGTGCCCCGTGCCGGTCGCTTCCGATCCGCGCCTCGGTGAGACCTACAGTGACCTGGTCGATAGCATCCATGCGATGGAGCTGGAGGCTGTCCAGAACGGCGAAGGGCTCGAGATCGAGGAGACCCCCGCGGAGGAGCTGGGAAAGATCGAGCCGTCGATCACACCCGAGAAGGCTGCGCAGGAGCGGGCCCTCGCCGAGGAAGCGCAGGCTCTCTACGACATCCCGGTGGTCCTGAACACCAAGGTTCTAGCCTGGATCGACATCTACACCGGCCCGATGCGCGACAAGTTCGAGGCTGGGTTGAGGCGTTCCGGCTGGTACCTGCCGATGATCCAGCGGATCTTCAAGGAAGAAGGTGTGCCCCAGGATCTGGCCTACATGGCCCACGTGGAGTCCTCGTACAAGCCGTACGCTTACAGCCGGGCGAAGGCGAAGGGGATCTGGCAGTTCATCGTTGATACGGGACGCCGCTATGGCCTGCGCCGCGACTGGTGGGTGGACGAGCGCTCGGACCCAGAGATGGCCACCCGCGCCGCCGCCGCTTACCTCAAAGAGCTCCGGGACATGTTCGGCGACTGGTATCTCGCGATGGCCGCCTACAACGCGGGCGAGGCGAAGGTCCAGAGGGCGATCGACAGGACGGGTTCGAAGGATTTCTGGTCTCTGTCGAACACCTCTCAGCTTCGTCTCGAGACCAAGAACTACGTCCCCGCGATCCTCGCTGCCACCGTCATCTCGAAATCCCCCGCAAGGTTCGGCTTCAACGTCGAGAAGGAGCTGCCGATCGTTTACGACAAGGTCCCCCTCGACCAGCCCGTTGACCTGCGCGTCGTCGCGAAAAACGCGGGTACGACGGTCGAGGAGCTCAAGAAGCTCAACCCCTCCCTTTACAGGCTTCAGACACCACCGAACTATCCGGGCTTCGAGCTGAGGCTGCCTCCTGGCACGGGACAGGCATTCCAGATCGTTTACGGCTCGCTGTCTCCTTCCGAGCGGCTGCTGGCCCAGGAGCACACGGTCCAGAAGGGAGAGACTCTGGCCGCCATCGCTCACAGGTACGGCGTGGCAGTCAGCTCTCTGACCTCCGCGAACAACCTCAAGAGAGACTCCGCGCTGAAGGCGGGGATGGTCCTCTCGGTTCCGACATCGCTCGCGCCGCTGACCGGGCTGCATCCGGACCGGCCCGGGGAATCGGGGAGGATCCGGTCC
>QHYA01000078.1 GCA_003223995.1 Acidobacteriota bacterium
CGCCTGTTCAGTTCGTGGGTGCTGCTTGGATTCAGTGGCGTCCAATTTCAGGTGAGAGCCTCGATCGCTCCGGTGTCGTGGTCTATCCGGAGTACAGCAAGAACGATTGCAGGGATTGGACGATATCCGATCGCGTCACTGGCATTGGTGGTCTCTCCATATGCGGCTCTGGGCACTTCGACTTGCAGTACTGTGATTCAGTCCTCCCGGTCGCCTGCGCCGCCCCGGAGCCCTGATGCCCGAAACTGTCCCCTGCCCCTCGAACCTCGCTCGGCTTTCAGGTCCCGGAGCAGCTATGTCCCCTCACCGGACTCGCTGGGACACCCGGCTTGCTTGACTTCCCCCGCCCCCGAGGCACCCTGTCCTCGGAGGTGCCGATGCTCACACTCAGCCCATCAACCCTCACGGAAGGTGAACGGAAGGCGATTATCCGTGCCACGGCCGGCAACCCCCGCGACCACCTGATCTACTCCCTGGCGCTCGGCACCGGCCTCCGGTTGGCCGAAATCGTCGGCCTCAACGTGGGCGACGCCTTCTTCCCCGACGGCCGGCCCCGGACCCGCGTCAGGATCCGCCCCGCCCTCCGACGTAGACTCGAAGGTGTGCCCATCCGCCAGAGGCCCGTTGGGCAGGTATCCATCCAGATGGCCCTCCTTCCGCCTTCGTCGTACTGTTTTGGAGCCAGCTGCTCCATGGAGCCAAACATGAAAAGTTCGCTGTTCGCGCTGAGGCTGGCCCTCCCGGCCCTTCTTGCGGCGGGCACTCCGACCTTTGCTGCGGGGCGCCATGAGCTTGCGCCTGGGCTGACAATCGGCCCTGAAATCCCCGTTTCGCCGATTCGCATGGGTACGGCAAGACAGCCGGCCGTTTCCGCTGGTGAGACCAATTGGCTCGTGGCGTGGACAGCGGACGGCAGGACGGTCCACGCGGCACGGGTGAACGCAGACGGTGTGGTCATGGACCACCCGGACATCCTCATCGGCGACGGGGCAGACCCCGCTGTCGCTTGGGACGGAACCAACTGGATCGTGGCGTGGACGAAGTTCGATGAGGCCTTTCGCGTCCATATTTTCGCTTTGCGCGTCAGCCCCTCAGGATCGGTTCTCGATCCCGGAGGCTTCCAAGTCTCGTCAGGCTTCGGGAGCTTCCCGGCTGTTGCCTCCAACGGGACCCTGAGCCTCGTCGCCTGGCAGGTCCCGAGAAGCGAGACCTTCAACATCTACGCTGCTCGTGTGCAGGAGGGAACAGTTCTCGACCCCCAGGGAGTGCCGCTGACGAACGATCCGACGATCGATGAAGGGATGCCCGGTGTCTCTTGGAACGGGAACAACTTCCTCGTCGTGCGATGGAGGCGAGACCCCTCCTCGCATGTGGGCGACTGGGTGGCGTCCCGACTAGAGGCCTCTGGAGCGATCCTCGCCCCTGACCCGGTGTTCGTAGCGAGGGGGTTCTACCCATTCATCCCACCGGCCGTCGCTTCGGATCGTTCGTCGTCTCTCATCGGCGTGGTGGATGACGCGGCCATCGTTGGGTATGAGAACGCGCTAGTCCCGGTGGATGCCTCGGGCTCCAACGGGCCCCCGATCCCGTTCGCTCCCTCACGGCAGCACGCCTCGGAGATGTTTCTGGGATGGACCGGGGTGATGTACCTGGCGGGGTGGCTCCAAGAACTACGGCAGGACTCCGAGATCTTGGCCGCCCGGGTTGACCATGAGGGACGGGTTCTGCCGGAGGATTCCCAAGGTCTGGCCCTCACCGCCTCGCCTCCTGATAAGGGACAAGCCGCCTTCGGCTCCGACTCCCGGGGACGAATCGGCGTCGCCTGGGTGCAATTGGGTCCTCAGTTCTCACGTACTGTCTTCGACCGGATTCTCTTGCGCTTCGTAGATCTCTGCCCACAAGAAGGTCTGGGCCGCTGTCGGGTCGATCTTCTCGAACCTCCCGACGGCGCTGAGATTGGCCGGTATCTGCTCCCCGCCTTCCAATGGTCGCCAGGCCGCTGGAGCCGCTTCAGAATTGAGTTTTCCGCGAGTGGGAGGTCCCCCTCCCATCCGGATGACCAGACCATCCACCTCAGCGTTGAGGGGAACTTCCGCGTGCTTACCTGGCCCGAATGGAGGAGTGTGCAGGCCCTTGCGGGAGCCGACGGGCGGATCTCATGGGGCGTGGTGGCCGAGGATCCCGCGGCGGACAGCACAGGGACCGGGGACCTGCCGGACGAAGACGGGGCGAGGGGACCCACCAGGAGCCCGTTCTACCGCTTCACCCTCTCCAAGCCCAAGCCTTGATCGCGGCCCCACGGCGGGGACGGCCCAAGTTGAACTTAAGGTCCGTTTCACAGCCCGGGATTCGGACTTAGCGACGCTTCCTGCAGATGTCGGGAGTTTATGGTGCCGCGAGCCTCACGGCTTTACGCCGGGTCGACTGCGAGATCGTCTCCAGCGCCTGTAGCGGCGGAGGGCGATGATTCTGCCCTTGCGCACCAGGCGGACTTCCGTGCTCAGAAGGGACAGTCCAGCCAGGACGAAGATCCACCCCTGGAGGATGGAAGCAAGCCGGCGATGAAACCCACGAGGAGTAGCAGGCTGCCGGAGCCGATGCGAAGGGCGCGCAGCAGCGGATGGCGCCTCTTGCGGCGGCTCAGGGCCTTCTTCGTGGCTGCCGGCGGCGTGGGAACGGACGGAGATGGGGAGGGGGCGCCGGGAGCTGTCGAGCCGATCGAGCTCATCCAGGGAACCCGCGTTCCGCTTCGTCCGTCGCAGCGCCCTTATAGATGGTCCTCGCGTCCCCCTCCAGCCAGAAGTCTTCGAGAAACTCACCGCGCCGCATGCGGATGGTCAGGATGATGCCCGACCGGGTGCGCAACACGACAGGCTCCTCCCCTCCCGTCCGCAGCCGCAGCCAGAAGGCAGCGGCGGCGGCTCCCGATCCGCAGCTCAAGGTCTCTCCCTCGACCCCTCGCTCGTAGGTGCGGATCTCGACCGTCCCGTCGGCGAGACGGCGGACGAAGTTGACGTTGGCTCCCTCGGGTCCGAGGGCGGGATGACGGCGCAGGACGGCTCCTTCGGACAGCAGGCCAGAGGAGCCGAGGTCCACGACCTCGGTCACGATGTGCGGCACCCCGATGCGAACGAAATCGGCCTCGACTTCGCGGTGCGGCAGCGGCAGGCGAAGCCCGCGCGCCAGATCACGGGGCGCGGGCATCTGGACCCTGACGGTTCCCCTCTCCAAGATCTCCGCTTTCAGCACGCCGGCTCCCGTCTCGAGAGTGAGAGCAGCACCGCACAGGCCGGCCTCGCGGGCGAGACGCGCGGCGCAGCGGGCGCCGTTCCCGCAGAAGTCGTTCGCCCCGCCATCCGCATTCCAATGGAGCATCCGCACCGAAGCTCGATCCGAGGGAACGAGGAGGATTGATCTGCTGGCGATCCTGATTCCCCTCTCTCTCGCAAGGGGGCGCACCCCAGCTCGCTGCCGTGGACGGCCAGGCCGAGCGGCCCATGAGCGAATACGAGCAGGCTGCCAAGCCGCAGCCGGACGAGCCCTCAGGACCTCCGCTGCCGCGAATCGGGGAATCCACCGACCTTTCGTTCCCGGACGCCTCCGGTCGCACCTGGAGCGAGCGAGACTTCCGGGGTAAGGTTGTCATCGCGGTCCTCTGGTCGGCAAGATGCGGGCCCTGTGTTCGTGAGCTTCCAGAAGTCCAGAGGCTATTCGAGCGGCACCGAAGGGACCCGTCCACGCTCGTCGTCACGCTCGACCTGGACGACGACCGAGCCCTCCCTGCAGTAAAGGACCTCCTGAAAGGCCATGATTTCACGTTCCCAGTCCTCCGGGCGCCGGTGCTACTAGGGAGAACTGGGATTCCCCGCACGTGGATCATCGACCGCCGGGGCATCCTCCGTGAGGATCTCCGCGGCGCCGGCCCGGGCTGGCGACAGGACATGGAGCACTGGATCGCGGCGTTGGCTCTCCTCGAATTTGGTTTCTTCTCTGTCCAGGGTCCCTTGAAGAACGACTCGATACTCGCCGGTCTCCGGGTTGATCGCCTCTACCTTCGCCCGGGCTGTAGTGCTGTTGAGGATCACTTCCCCGATCTTTGTCCGAAGGCTCGCGGGGGATGTGGGGGCATTCTCGACTTGCTCGATGAACTGGAAGAGTGGGAAGAGTGAGAGCCGTTAGACTTCCCAAAGGCTGGAAAGACTTGAGTCGAGATCCGCCGCGAGAGTAAACTCGCCTCGAAAGAGACGGGCCGGGACCTCCACCCGAACGTCCCGGCCCGGAACAACCGTGAATCCGATCATCGA
>QHYA01000079.1 GCA_003223995.1 Acidobacteriota bacterium
CGTGGCCCCGCTGCTGGTGCTCTGGAGCGCCGACCCTCGTGTCCGTTGGAACCGGTACCAGGCCCTTGAGGCCGCCCTTGTGCTGTTCCTGCTCTTCCTCATCGGCGAGGCTGTATTCGGCGGCCTGCTTGCCGGCACCATCGGGGATCATCCGATCGAGTTCCTCTGCGTGCCGATGCTCGTCTGGGTGGCGTTCCGGTTCGGACCGCGGGAAACCGCGGCGGCCGCCTTCGTGCTCTCGGGCATCGCCCTCTGGGGCACGCTCAATGGTTCCGGACCCTTCGTGAGAGGGTCGCAGAACGAGTCTCTTCTCCTTCTCCAGTCGTTCATGGGCGTCATCGCCCTCATGGTCCTGGTTCTTGCCGCGGCAGTGGCGGAACGCCGGCGCGCGGAGGAAGTGCTGGGTGAGAAGGTCCTGGAATTGGGCCGGTCGAATGCGAATCTGGAGAGGTTTGCGTACGTGGCCTCCCATGACCTGCAAGAGCCGCTGCGCATGGTGTCCAGCTTTACCGAGCTGCTGGCGAGGCGCTACAAGGGGAAGCTCGATGCGGACGCCGAGGAGTTCATCCACTTCACGCTGGAGGGCGCCCGGCGTATGAGGCAACTGATCGAGGATCTGCTCTCCTACTCCCGGATGGGATCGAAGGGGAGGCGTCTTGACCCGACCGACTTCGAGAAGGCGCTGGCCCGAGCACTGGAGAATCTCCGCCACAGCATCGAGGAGAGCGGCGGCGTGGTGACGCACGACCCGCTCCCCGGGCTCGTGGCGGACGAGGCGCAGGTCATCCAGGTCTTCCAGAACCTCGTGGGCAACGCGATCAAGTTTCGCGGGGAGGAGGCCCCGCGCGTCCATGTCTCCGCCGAGCGGAATTGCAACGAGTGGGTCTTGACGGTGAACGACAATGGCATCGGCGTGGACTCGCGGCACTTCGAGCGCATCTTCATCATGTTTCAAAGGCTCCACAGCCGAGAGAGGTACCCGGGCACGGGCATCGGATTGGCCATCTGCAAGAAGATCGTGGAGGGGCATGGCGGGCGCATCTGGGTCGAGTCGGAGCCCGGGCGTGGGGCCAGGTTCTACTTCACTTTCCCGCTGCGGGAGGCCATTGAGTCACGCGTCATGGAGGGGCGGGCCAGCGGGTAATTCGCGACCGCGGTGGAGGTTGACCGCCTTGGCCATTTGGCGTATATAATGTGGACAAATGGCGGAGGCAATCTACGAGAACCCCTGCAAGAAGTGAAATGGATACGGGGCTAGAAGAGGGGCCCGACATCGAGCAGTTCACCCTCCACCTCAGAAAGGGGCGGGCCGAACCCTACTACTTCGTCACCCTGGTCGGACTCAAGAGTCAGGATCCGATAGAACTCAAGAAGCAAGTTGAGAAGGGCCTTTCCTACACTGCCTTGGTCCGGTTCCAGCGAAACGTTGCGATTTCCCTTCGGCAAGTTGCAGAGTTGGTCTCGATGAGTCTGCGCACGCTGACACGCAGGAAAGAACAGGGCCGCCTTCAGCCAGAGGAATCGGATCGTCTCCTGCGCGCTTCGCGGATCTTCGCCCAAGCGCTGCAGTTGTTCGAGGGCGACGCGGAGTCTGCTCGTAGATGGCTCACTTCGCCACAGGTCGCTCTTGGCGGTGAGAGACCCTTCGACATGATCAAGACCGACATCGGCGCGAGGGAAGTAGAGAGCCTAATCGGTCGCCTCGAGCACGGCATCCCTGCTTGAAGCAGAGCGCTTGGCGTCTGCTGAAGACGAGGCATCTCCCGAGAGCGCTGGACGGTGAAGGCGCCGCTTCGGTAGGGGGTCGGTGGAACAGCTCAGGCGTGAGGGTTGTCTACGCTTCGGCAAGCCTGGCCCTCGCTGCTCTGGAGTTGCTCGTGAGGATCGGCATGAGTGACCAACCGATAGGCTGCTCTTCGATAGGAATCGAATTCGATGAGTCGCAGATGCTTCATGTAAACCCGGCCATACTCTCATCCAATTGGCGAGCCAGCCCATCGCCGCCTGAGTTGCGAAGTGTCGGGGATCGGTGGGTCGCAGGGAAGGAGTCACTCCTGCTACAGGTCCCCAGTGTCATCATTCCCACCGAGAACAACTATCTTATCAACCCATCCCATCCGGATTTCGGCTCGCTATCGGTGCATCCCGCCGTGCCGTTCGAGTTCGATCCCAGGCTGTTGGCCCGAGAAACGCGCTCTTCCCCGCCCAATGAGCTGTCACTACCGGCCCGAGGAAGAATTCGAACTCTGACCGGGCGCAGCGGAGAAACCAGGGTGCTTCAGCATGAGCCTGCTCGTCTGGTGTAGGATGCCTCGGGCGGGAGGAGCCAGGCAGCCGGCACTGCGCCCGTCTGTTGGAATCTCCGGGCGGTTAGCTCAGTTGGGAGAGCGCCGCGTTCGCAACGCGGAGGTCGAGGGTTCGAATCCCTTACCGTCCACCAGTTCGACCTGACCAGTATTGTCACGTTCTCGCCAGGAGCGCCTGCTCGGCTTTGATCCTTCCCAGGTCAGGGGGAAAGCTGACGCGGCATACCGGACCCTTCGAGACGTACTACTTGCTCCCCGCTCCGAGAATCGGTAGCTCGCGGACACGTACACGCGCTTGCTCGAACACGACGACAGCGCCGCGCATGAGGGTCTCCTCGACCGCTGCTAGATTGCGAGCAAGAGAGCAACCTGTTTCTCGGGACGCCGTTCAGTGCTGCGTCGGAACAGAATCACTGGTGGCTGACGCTCGCATTGAAGAGCGAGCATCGTGCCAAAGTCGGTATCGCCGGATACGATGATGCGTCGGTCTCTGGCCGCTCGAGCAAAGACGATCGTGTCGGGAGCCGTTTGCAAGCCGATCTCTCGAACGTGCACCGCATCGTGACCGGCGTCTCCAAGACCTTCCGCGACAAGAGGCGAGAGAGCGTTGTCGACCAGGAAGTTCACTCCCCGGCTACCAGTGGTAGCTCTCGCTCTCTCAATGCCTCAGCAGCGTAGCGAAGGGCCTCCCGGATATCCTCGACTTCCAGGTCCGGGTACGCGTGGAGAATCTCCGTTTCTGTCATTCCGTCGGCAACCATCCCGACCACCGTCGCTACTGGGATTCGCAGCCCCGGATGCATGGCACCCCGCCCATCTGGTTCGGATCGACTGTGATCCGAGAGAATCGCACGTTCCAGACTCCAAGGTAACCCGATGTCAGGCTCAGCTAACAACCCCGGATATGATACAGGACCACGACGCCGGCCGGCCGCGCCAGGCGCCGTCCGCCCTCGTGGCGAGTTGAATTCCGATGACTTCGGCGAGGTGCGAGGGGTTTCCCTTCG
>QHYA01000080.1 GCA_003223995.1 Acidobacteriota bacterium
CTGGCTGAGAACCTCCTGGATCGATTCGTAGACGTCGTCCGAGGCGGAAAGATCGACGTAGGATCCGGTGCGAGTCCCCACAACGGTCATCTCCGAAGTCGGGTATCGATCCGTGGGCAGGAGGGGTTTGCAAGCGGCGGGATTGCTGTTCATCCTCTCGGTCTCGTTCGAGGAGTACCCGAGAGTCCCCGGGCCGCACTCGTCGTTGTCCCCCTGGACGAGGTACGTGAAGGCGGCCCCCGCGGGGGGAAGGTCGGCGTCGGAGGTCGTGGTGGCGGTGAGCCCCCGCACGAAGCAGGAGCCGTAGTGCCCGGCCGAGAGGGAGCCGGTCAGCCCGCGAGTGACCAGGTAGGAATCGGAAGCGGCCAGGGCGTCCCAGGTGAGCGTGGCGACCGTTCCGCTCCGCGTCAGGCGTAGGTTCCGCGCCTCCCGCGGGCGCGCGTCGTTCGGGTCGATGGGCTGGCAGTCGCAGGCATCGCCTACCCCATCGCCATCGGAATCCACCTGGCTGCTGTTGGCCGCCGCCGGACAGTTGTCGCAGAGATCTCCCCGTCCGTCGCCGTCCGTGTCCACCTGGACCGCGTTGTACGTCCCCAGGCAGTTGTCCACGTTGTCGCAGATTCCGTCATTGTCCGCATCGTCCGGATTGGAGAAAGGACACCTATCGCAGGCGTCCCCCATCCCGTCCCCGTCCGAGTCTGCCTGCAAGGGATTCGGCACGCTGGGGCAGTTGTCGCAGGCATCTCCGATCCCGTCTGCGTCCTGGTCGGACTGGTCGGGATTGAACGTATTCGGGCAGTTGTCAATGTTCCCGCAGATGCCATCCCCGTCCGCATCATCCGGATTCGAAAGCGGGCAAGCATCGCAGGCGTCCCCGGTGCCGTCTCCGTCCGCGTCCGTCTGGGAGGGGTTCGCGGCTGTGGGGCAGTTGTCGCAGACATCGCCGATCCCGTCCCCATCGCCGTCCGACTGGTCGGGATTGGATCTCGCGCAGCCCGTGGATTGCCCCGGCAGGCAGGGGTGGTCGTTGAGAATCCCGCTCGTATCGCCGTCGTTGAGCACTCCGTCACCGTCGTAGTCCACGCCGTTGAGCTGGTCGATCCAGATGTCCTGGGTGCCGAGGCGGGCGTCTGTGAAGAGCGGGTGCGCGATGTCCCCCGAAGCGACGATCCCCGTGTAGTCGCCAAGGAAGCCGCTGGTCGAGACCGACTTCGGAATCGAATTGACATCGGTGATACGGACATTGGGCCCCCAGTGGAGCCCACCGTCGGCCGAAAGGCAGCCGTAGGCGTCCGTGAGCAGGTTGGTCGGATCGCGTCTCTTGTCGAGCCAGGAAACGTGCACCCGGCCAGCGCCGTCCACTGCCACCCAGGGGAAGAACTGATCGATACCGTTTCCCGGCGTGTCGTCGTTCACCCGGACCGGCGCGCTCCAGTGCAAGCCGCGATCTGTCGAGAAGGAAACCATCACGTCCGGGTCGCCGAAACGGCCGTCGTCCCAGACGATGTAGATGTTCCCCCGGTGCGGGCCGCTGCTGCGGTCCACGCCGAGCCCGGGAAGGACGACGTTGCGGAAGTCCCCCTGCCCCTTGAGGGTGTCGGCCGGTGAGACTCTCGCGGCGACGACGATGTCCGGGTTCGTGAAGGTCGCCCCACCATCCAGGGAGCGATCGAAGAGAATCCGGTTGTTGGTGAAGTCGGCCCAGGCGACGTAGATCTCGCCGTTCGGACCGACGCCGGGAGCCGCGCCGTTCTGGCTCCGAGGCGTGGCGTCCGAGATTTCCAAGGGGGGCGACCAGGAGATGTTCTGATTCGTGCTCTTCGAGAAGAAGATCGCCTCGCTGGAGGAGGCGCTTTCGTTCTCCCAGAACATGTAGAGGTTGTTGTTGGCGGGATCGGCGCTGATGTAGTCCTTGTCTCCGCCTGTGTCGATCTTGACCGGAGCCCCGAAGGTCGCTCCTCCGTCGGTCGATTTCGCGCAGTAGATGCCATCGGTGTTGATTCCGCTGCTGTACACCAGGATGCCGAGATAGAAGTTCCCCGCCCCGTCGGCGGTGACCGAGGGATCCCCGGTGTTGGAGCTTGCGAAGAGCGGAGGCATGTAGCGGCTCGACTGCCAGCTCTGCCCGCCGTCGGAGGTCCATCCGTAGCCGATGACGGTATTGCGCGTATCCCCCGTGAAGTAGTCGTTCCAGGCGCCGACCAAGACCTGGGGATCGATCGCGCTGATCGCGATGGAGGTCTCGTTCTGGTCCTCGTAGGCGTTGTCCTGGTTGACCTTCTTGTCGGTCCCGAGTGCGACGGAGGAGCCGGACGCCATCGGCTCCGGGGCGGATGAGCCCGCGGAGGAACCGCGAGACCTCTGGACAGGCGGCACGACCACCGGAAACAACCGCAGCCCTTCGGCCGATCCATCATCCGCCCCGGGCGCCCACGCGAGGGGAGCCGGAGTCAAGAAGAGGCAGGCGAGCAGAAGAGGCGCGACACAGCGAACCCGCCGTGCGGGTCCGCCTCCCGATGGGTATCCGAGGCCGGCGAGACGGTCCGACCGGGATGCTCTGGCGCGAATGTTGGCGATGACGACCCTCTGATGTGTGGCGTAGGAAGGTACGCCAGCCTCCCATGCCAGGCCAACAAATTCCTTCGAGGGCCTTGAGGGCTCTTGGGGGCCCTTGCGGGCTACCATACCGCCGTGGGCGAGGCAAGAAGCCACGAGATCTATCGCGCGCGCTGGATCGTGCCTGTCGGCCGCCCTCCGATCGAGGGAGGGGAGGTCGTCGTCCGGGAGGGCGCGATCCTCTCGGTCGGCCGCCAGTCGCTGCCCGCCTCCGGGAAACGAGAGGACAACATCCACGACCTGGGCGAGGCGGTTCTGTTCCCTTCTCCGGTCAATGCGCACACGCATCTGGAGTGGTCGCACCTGGAAGGGGGGGCGCCCAAGGGGCCCCCTTTCACCGGATGGGTGCGCGCCCTTCTTGCCTCTCCCAGGCCGGAGGCGAAAGATCAGCTCGCGGCCGCCGAGAGGGCTGCGAGAGGGTGTCTGGCCTCTGGAACCTTCTCGGTCGGCAACTTCTCCGCCTCCCTGGCCGAAGCGCCGATCATGATCGAAGCGGGGCTCGGCGGCTCCATCTTTCAAGAGCTGATCGGCCTTCCGGCCAGCCGTGCAGAGCCGCTGGAGCGCGAGGCTCGGCAGTGGCGCGAGGTCTCAGCACGGAATCCGCAGGCCATCGGCCTGCCTGTTTTCCCTGCGCCCCACGGCCCTCATACGGTCAGCCGCGAGCTGCTCCTGCGTCTGGCGGCGGAGCTTGTCCATGGAGGCCGCCTCGCGCTCCATGTGGCGGAGTCCACGGAAGAGCTGGAGTTCCTGAGGACCGGGCTCGGCCCCTTTCGCGAGATCCACGAGGCCCGGGGAGGATGGGACGGCTCCTGGATGCCGCCCGCGACGACGCCTGTCCGCTACCTGGACAGCCTGGGACTGCTGACCCCCCGGACCCTGGCCGTGCACTGCGTTCATGTGGATGGCGGGGAGATCCGGTTGCTCGTCAGGCGCGGCACCAGCGTGGCCCTCTGCCCTCGGTCGAACCGGTGGACGGGAGCGGGCGTCGCTCCTCTCCCCTCGCTGTTGCAGGCTGGGGTCAACTGCGCGCTCGGAACCGACTCGCTGGCCTCCAACAGCGATCTCGACATGGCCGCCGAGCTGGCGGCGGCCCGCGAGACCTGGCCGTCGGTTTCTCCGGCTGAGCTCGTACGGATGGCGACGCTGGGAGGCGCCCTCGCTCTCGGACTGCATGGTCGGGAGCTGGGCCGGGGGGAGCTGTCCCCCGGGAGTCGAGCGCTGATGGCCTTCGCCGAGATCCCTCAAGGCGCCCTTGGAGCCTCCGACCCGTGTGCTATCCTCTGCGGCGATCATGGCGCCGTGCGTTTCAGGAAAGCGCCCCTGTCCGGAGCGCCGCGAGCCGCGGCGCCCTTCTCCGAAGAACGGAAAAACAAGCCGCAAGAACACAAGGAGAGCTGACGGGTGAGCTTCGCGGCAGCCATTCGAACCTACGGCAGGATGGTCCGCTTCTCCCACTCGCTCTTCGCTCTCCCCTTTGCCCTCGCCGGCGCCGCGTTCGCTGCTGCGGGCCGCGGCGTGACCGCCTGGCAGCTTTTCTGGATCGTCGTGGCGATGGTCGGCGCCCGCAATGCCGCGATGGGATTCAACCGGCTCGCCGACCACCGCCTCGACGCCGCCAACCCGCGGACCGCGGGTCGGGAGCTGCCGCGGGGCGCTTTGACCCGCGGGGCTGTCTGGGCTTTTGTCATTGCGCTTTCCGCCGTGTTCGTCATCGCCTCGGCGATGCTCAACCCGCTCTGTCTCGCGCTGTCGCCTGCGGCCCTCGCGATCATCTTCCTCTACTCCTACACCAAGCGCTTCACCTGGGCCACTCAGTTCTTCCTGGGCCTCTCGCTCGCCATCGCTCCGGTCGGCGGGTGGCTCGCGGTGCGCGGGGAATTCGGCGCCGTCCCCCTCGTTCTTGCCGGCGCGGTGCTGGCCTGGGTTGCGGGCTTCGACATCATCTATGCCTGCCAGGACGTCGAGTTCGACCGAGGCGCGGGGCTGCGCTCGGTTCCCCAGCGTTTCGGCGTGCCAAGGGCGTTGTGGATCGCCCGTGCTCTTCACGCCCTGACCGTCTTCCTTCTCGCCTCGGTCGCCTGGCTGATGAACCTTCACGCCGCCTACCTGGTGGGTGTCGCCCTGGTCGGCGGATGCCTCGCCCTGGAGCACTCCCTCGTGCGCCCCGGAGACCTGTCGCGCGTGAACCTCGCCTTCTTCACGGCCAACGGAGCCGTCTCGATCCTCTACCTTGCCGCCGCGCTCGCCGGCATCGCCCTGAGGCCTTGACCCCCGGCATGACTACGGCAGCCGCGAAACGGATCATCGTCGGCGTCTCCGGGGCTTCCGGGGCGATCTACGCCGTGCGGACGATCCGCGCCCTGCTGCTGCGCGGCTTCGAGGTGCATCTCGTCGTGTCGCGTTTCGGCGAGCGGCTCCTCGCCGATGAGACGGGGATCGACCTGGCCCGCGAAGGCTTCACGGAGATGGTCGCCCGGACGGAGGGGAACCCGGCCGGCCTCGGAGGCGTTCTCCGTCACG
>QHYA01000081.1 GCA_003223995.1 Acidobacteriota bacterium
CCTCGCCGGCGTCCTTCACGGCCGATGACGAGAGCTTCATGAGAGCGGCCCTCGAAGAGGCGCACGCAGCAGAGGCGGCGGGAGAGATTCCCGTCGGGGCCGTCGTCGTCCTCGATGGGAAAATCGTCGGCAGGGGACGCAACTCTCCTCGCTTCTCGAACGATCCGGCGGCGCACGCGGAGGTGCTCGCGCTGCGGGAGGCGGGACGTGCCACCTCGAATTATCGCCTGACCGGCGCTGCCCTCTACGTCACGGTCGAACCCTGCCTGATGTGCGTGGGGGCCGCGGTTCACGCGCGCCTGGGGCGAATCGTCTTCGGCGCCGCCGATCCGAAAGCGGGAGCCACTTGGGTCCTCTGCCACGCCTGGCCGGGACAGTCGCGCCTCAACCACAGCGTCGCGGCCGAAGGCGGCTTGCTCGAGACAGACTGCGCGTCGCTGCTGAAGCGCTTCTTCGCGGAACGGCGTTGAGCCGGGGCTGGATCATTTCGGCGTCTGCTGACATGCCCGCGGGGCCGCCACGAGGGGGCGTGCTAAAATTCGACGTTTTTGCGGAGAGGTACCGAAGTGGTCGTAACGGGGGCGCCTCGAAAGCGTCTTGTCCGGGTGACCGGGCACGTGGGTTCGAATCCCACCCTCTCCGCCAGCGCCCCTTTCGCAAGAGCCTGATCGAAACGAGGTCTTGGTCGGCCGGGAGGTGGACCTGACGCGCGAACGAGCGGAGAGATGTCCGAGTGGCTGAAGGAGCACGCTTGGAAAGCGTGTTTGGGGGAAACTCCAACGTGGGTTCGAATCCCACTCTCTCCGCCACCGGCTCGGCCAGTGGTCGCACCCGACCCGCGGTCCCGGACAGGAGGGGAGTGGTCGTGGAGAGGCGGTAGAAGGATGAAGTCAAGTTTGTGGGGCTCGAGCCCTGTGCGACGTGGTCCCGTCAACCCCGCCAGGCCCGGAAGGGAGCAACGGTCCACGGAACGCCACGTGCGCCGCAGGATCACTTGAGCCCCTTCCCATCGCGCCGTAAACTGCTCTTGTCTCACCCAGACGACAGCACGACGCCGTCGAGGGAGCGAAGAAGGAAGCCGTCCGGATTGAAGGTCCCCGTCTGAGACAGGCGGGACGCGGAGGATGCCATGCTCCAGGAAGAGAACACGGGGGTCGATCAGGGCGGTTTCGAGGACGACGAGGAGAAGGTCTGGCTGGAGGGTCCTCCTCCCAAGCGCGTCCTGGACGAGCACGCGCTCGACAGACCGATCAGCTCGATCAAGCTGCGCCCGGCGGTCATCGTCGAGGAGGGGACCGTGCTGGCCGAGGCGATCCGGCTCATGCGGCAGAGGCGGATCGGCTCCACCATGGTCACCCGGGAGGGCAAGCTCGTCGGAATCCTCACCGAGCGCGATCTGATGATGCACGAGGCCCTCGGCGAGATGGATCCCACCCGGACGCAGGTCGAGCGGTTGATGCGGTCCGGCCCAGTGGTGCTGACACCTGAGCACCCTCTCGCCTACGCCCTCAACGTCATGAGCCACGGAGGCTGCCGCCACGTGCCGCTCGTCGACCCGGAGGGGCGGCCCGTGGGGATCATTTCGGTGCGCGACATCGTCGACTACCTCGCCGAGTTCTTCAGCGAGAAAGTGCTGAACCTTCCTCCGACACCCCAGGCTGCGATCGCCCCGAAGCGGGAGGGCGGCTAGTCCGATGGCCTACAAGGTCCTGGCGCTGAAGTACCGGCCGAAGACCTTCAACGAGGTCGTCGGCCAGAAAGCGGCCGTCACAACGCTCACGAACGCCCTGAGGGAAGCCCGGATCGCCCACGGCTATGTCTTCTCCGGCGTCCGTGGGGTGGGCAAGACCACCCTCGCCCGCATCTTCGCCAAGGCGCTCAACTGCGTCCGAGGACCGACGGCGGACCCCTGCGGCGAGTGCGACTCCTGCCGCGAGATCGCCGAGGGGCATTCCCTCGATGTCTTCGAGATCGACGGGGCCTCCAACAGCGGCGTGGACAAGATGCGCGAGCTGCTGGAGACGGTCCGCTACTCGCCGGCTCGCGACAGATACAAGGTTTTCATCATCGACGAATTCCACCAGATCAGCCGCGCGGCATTCAACGCCCTGCTCAAGACTCTGGAGGAGCCGCCTCCCCGCGTGACCTTCATTATGGCCACGACGGAGATAGGGAAGGTTCTTCCCACGATCCTCAGCCGCTGCCAGCAGTTCGACCTCCGCCGGATCACCTCCTCGGAGATCGCCTCCCAGCTCAGGAGGATCGCATCCGCCGAGGCGATCACCATCAGCGACCGCACGCTCGACTTGCTGGCGAGGTCCGCAGGGGGCTCGATGCGCGACGCGATCACGGCACTGGACCAGATCATCGCCGCCTGCGGCAGCTCGGTCGGCGACGAGGAGGCCCGGGCGGTGCTCGGCGTCATTCCGGAGGAAGAGGTGGACGCTTTCTTCACCGCCCTAGCGGATCGGGACACCCCCGGCCTGCTGCGGCTGATCGCCCGCGTCTCCGGAGAGGGCTACGATCTGGTGGCCTTCGGGGCGGAGCTGTATCACGCGGCTCGGAGGCTCCTGCTTGCCCGCAGTATTCCCGATGCGGCGGAAGTGCTCGATCTCTCATCGCAGGAAGCGGAGCGCGCCCGAGGCCTCGCCAGGAGGTTCGGCGAGGACGAGCTTCTGCGGGTCTTCAACGTGATCGAGGAGATCCAGAACACCCTGCGCTACTCCTCCCAGCCGCGCTTTCTGCTCGAAGCGACGGCGGTACGTCTGGCCCGCCTTGGCGAGCTCGTCCCCATGGAGGAGATTCTCGCTCGGCTCGATGCGATCGCCGCGGCCCCTCCATCCAGAGGGGTCCCCGCCAAAGGGGTCCCCGCGGCCGCAACGGCGGACACCGTCCGCGGGCCGCGGCCGGCTCCGCCTCCCACTCCTTCGGTCGTTAAAAAAAAACTCCAGCCGGCCGGCAGCGGGGGAGCTGAGACGCCGGGAGAGCCGGCGAGGGGCGAGGCCCTGGCCGGCTCGGAGCATGTCGCGACCCCGAGCGGCCCGCCGCGCACCGATGCTCCGGAGGGTGCCTGCGATCCTCCGGTCGCCGATGCCAGTCTGCCTCCAGAAGCCGGCCTCTTCGAGAGGCTGCTGGAGCGCCTCGAATCGGAGAATCCCGCGCTCGCCGCCAGCTTGGGCACGGCCGAGAAGCCGGTCGAATCGGCCGGAGCGCTGGTCCTCCCCTACCCGCAACGCTCCGCCGCGTTTCGCCGGCGCGTCGAAGAGCCGGCGAACCTCGAGCTGATCGCGAAGCTCGCCTCGGAGGTCGCCGGTCGACCCGTCTCCGTCCGGACGACCACGGCCGCCGGTGGGGCGGTCGCGTCGCAGCAGGCCAGGCGAGGCGAGGCGGGCGGTCCGGTCTCGAAGGCCCTGGCGGACCGCGCTCTGTCGGATCCGGTTGTGAAGACTGTCATCGATGTCTTTCGCGCTCGCCTGCTCGAGGTGCAGGAGAAATGAGAACCCTATGAACATCCAGAAGATGATGCGAGAGGTGCAGCGCATGCAGGAAGAGCTGCAGCGCAAGCTCGCCGAGCTGCGGGTGGAGGGATCGGCAGGGGGCGGAATGGTGACGGCCGTGA
>QHYA01000082.1 GCA_003223995.1 Acidobacteriota bacterium
TGATCGTGTTGTCCAGGTAGTCGAGGAAGAACGCGACGCCGACTCCCATGAACAGCCCAAACATCGTCCCCAGCAGCAGGTTCATCCGCGTCCTCGGCTTGATCGGCGTCGAGGGAACCACCGCCAGATCGAGGATCCTCAGGTTGTTGTTGAGCAGGTTGGCCTGCAGGCTCACCTGATTGATGGACTGGGATAGGGAATCGTAGATCTTTCGACGCGTCTCGGTGTCTGTCTTGGCCGTCTCGTAGTCGCTCGTCTTCTGTCCAACCTCGAAAGATTCCCGATTCGTATTGTCGATCTGCGCCTGGAGCGCCGCCGCCCGATCCCGTAGAATGGCGTACCTTCCGCGGAAGGAATCGGCCAGCGAACGAATGCTCGCTTCGAGGCTCCTGCGCACCTTTTCGAGCTTCGACTCCACCTGCTTGAACTCCGGCGCTCCCGACCGGTACTTGACCCTGAGTGCCTCCTGTTCCTTCTCCAGCGCGTTTCGTTCGTCCACGAGCTTACGGACCGACTCATCCTGGGCGATCTCGTGGATCGTCAGAGGGTCCACCTTTGTCGTTTCGATTTCCTGGAGCTTGTTGATGACGCCGGCCCACATCCCCATCTCGATCCTGACCTTCGAGAGCTCGTCGTTGTAGCTCTTCCGGTTCGCTTCGAGGATCGACTGCTGATTCTCAGGGATGTACAGCTTGGCCTCGCGGGCGACGATCCCGAAGCGCTCTTTCTCCGCGGCCGTGATCTTTCCTTTGATCGGTTCGATCTGCCTTGTCATTTCATCGACCATCTTGCCGACCGCCTCGCGGCCGAGGTCGAAGTTTCGCTGGACGTACTCTCGGGCAAAAGCGTTGGCCAGCTCGGCGGCCCGGGCGCGATCCGCGCTGGTCACGTCGATCTCGATGACGCCGGTGTCCTTTACCAAATCCGCGCTGACCATTCCCGCTAGGGCGGCCACCGGATCCTTTACTCCCGAGAACATCGGATCGTCGCGCAGTCCCAAGCGCTTGATGACACGTTCGGCCAGGTCCCGCGAGAGGATGATCTCGATCTGGGTAGAGTAGAAACGCTCATCAGCCGACCAACCATAGCCAGAGGAGCCAAGACCCGAGACATCGGGCCCGGAAAGGGGCCGCCGGGCCTGGGTCTGGGCCTCGACCGTCGCCGTAGCCCTGTAGATCGGGGTCTGCACGAAGCTCCATACTCCCGTCAGAAGGACGATCCCGAGGAAGCAAGCGCACACCGTCCAGCGTCGCCTCCAGGCGATTCTCCAGTAGTCCCGCAGGTGCACGTCCTGTGCCTGCCGCCCTGCGGTGATCGACAATTGGGTGGCCATCGGTGCTGGCGTCTCCACAGCTAGGGACCTCCCGGCCCACGTCAATATACGGCTACAACAGCCGCCTTTGAACGGTGATGATGTCCCCAGGCTGGAGCCGAACGTCTGGGATCTTCTGCTTCTCTATGTCCCTGAGGTCGTACCTTTCGATGCTTCCGGAGAGGCTCCTGAGCACCCGAACATCCTTCCGGTTCGCCCATTCCTTCAGGCCGCCGGCCATCGCGATCGATTGGAGCAGCGTCATGCCAGGCTCGTAGGGGTAACGGTTGGGGATTCCCACTTCCCCGTACAGGAAAACATAGCGCTTTTCGGACACCGTGACCGAGTCCCCGGGGCGGAGTCGGAGGTTTGCCCGGTCCCAGTCGATTTCCCTGCGGGAGACGATGACTCTCTCCGGCTCGGATGGCTGCTTCTGGGCGCGTGTCACCGTGACCTCATCACCGGCCTGATCGGTGAGGCCTCCGGCTTCGGCGAGGACGTCCTTCAAAGTTGTGCCGCCCCGGAGAGCCTTCTTGCCAGGATTGCGCACCTGGCCATCAACGAAAACGAATTGACTCGCGTACTCCTTCACGGCCACGGAGACTTCCGGGTTCACAAGGTAGTTACCATCGAGCAGATCCCTCAACTTGTTGGCCGCCTCTACTGGCGTCAGGCCCTCCACCCGCACGGTGCCCACATAGTCAAAGGTGATGTTGCCGTCCCTGTCCACGATGACTTCCCTGAGAATATAGTCCGGCCGGGCCACTACGATGGAGAGCTTGTCATCCTTGCCGATCCGGTAGGTGTCGAGCGTCTCTTGAGTAGACGCTTCTTCGGTACCGGCGTCCGCGGGGGCGGAAAGAACGAGTCGCAACCGCCCTGCCGATTGTTCTATCGAGCGCAAGGCGTCCGGCCGAATGTGCAGGTCCACCCTGACGCCGTCTCCTTCGGTAAGCGGCATCATACGGACCGATTCCAGGCAGCGGCTGTGCACCAGCGGGGCTCCCGCAGGTGCGGCTTGGCCCAGGACAAAGAGCGAGAGGTCGGTGCTGCTGACCCTTTCGAGCCTGAATGCCGGGCCCACAGGGATGAGCACTTCGCAGTCATTCGAAGCGAGATCCCGTGCGGTGAGGAATGTATCGGGAGCAAGCTGTTCAGCCAAAACGGCGGGGGCGGCGGAGAAACCCGCCGCGAGGAGCAGAATGAACGGAATCAGCACTCTTTCCAGCATCTCAGAAACGCCTCCGGTTTCACCAGGGCCGGCCCCGAAGTTCTAGAACCATCCGAGCAACCAGCCCACTGTCACGCGGTTCTCATTGAAGCCGAGACCGGGGAAAGTGGTCCTTCTCGCGATGCGCAGCGCCGACAACTGCAGCCTCGCCCGGCGATGGACCTGAAAACTCCAGGATCCCTCCGCGCTCAAGGTAGTATATCCCTGGGCGTTTTGATAATCGGACTCCTGGTACGTCGTCGACGCGCCCCAGGACTGTCTCGGCCCAGGAGTGAAAGACCACGCCAGCCGAACACTGTTCAGCAGGAGGATGCTGCTCGTATCCGACAGAGCGGAGATGGGTTGACGCACTGCTTCAAGGCTGATCTGGTTCGCGCTCGTTAGAAGCACCTCGGCCTTCGCGTTCAGCTCCAGACCGGAGAAGTCCCGCCCCTTCCCCCCCTGAAATCGGATTTGGGTGTACGCGGCCTGAACCTCGCCGACCGTACGCCGGCCGAAGACGCCCCGGGCGCCAAGATGGAGCGATTCTCCCCGGAACAGGTCGCTGTCAGGCAGTGTCGTTCCGGGGGCGACCAGATTATTCCGTATCAGAAAGGAATTGAAAGTGCGTCGGTCTTCGTCTGTGTTGTGGAACTCTCCGCCGCCGTAAAAGACGAGTCGCGGGCGCGTTTTCCACGTCGCGTCGAGCGAGAAGCCGCCTCGGGTGTAGTCAAAGAAAGGAAGAAAAGTCGGTGCCGACCCAATAGTTTCCGTCTGGAGAAACTTGACGTCGTCCCTATCAAGCTTCAGTACGGTTCCCCAGTGTGACGGGTGGTCCCATGTCCATGCCAGGGACGCTCGGCCGTGCCGGAACGGCGTCGTGGAAAAGGTGATCTGCGATGCCGGATCGATTTCCGTCGTCTCCGCCACGCCCCGGGTGAGCTCTCCGGAGAAGTTGAACTCCATACCGTTGGAGAGCCGGAGCATGTTCTCGAGTCGACCGTAATGGGCGACCTTTGTCGGAAGATCCGCGCGGCTGTATTCACGGAACTGAGGGGAGTAGCTAAGCATGAGGATGCTATTCGAGTAGGGAAGCGAGAAACGGATGCTCGGACGGATCTGCGTCAGCGAAGATGAGACCAACGGCTCGCCCCTCTTGAAGAGATTGTCCGTA
>QHYA01000083.1 GCA_003223995.1 Acidobacteriota bacterium
TCATGAGGGCCTCGGCCAAGACGATTTCCTTGACCCTCCGAAAACCCGCGTGCTAGTTTTCGGCTCGTGCGGGAAGCTTCCGTGTGAACCTGTCGGAGCGGCTCATCGAGCGCGCGCAAGCGCTGCGCCGGACGATCGTCCTGCCCGAGGCCGGGGACCCGAGAGTCCTGCATGCCGCCGCCATGCTGTCACGCGAGGCGATCGCTATCCCCCTGCTCGTGGGGGATCCTGACGAGGTGGCGCGATGCGCCGAGCGGGAGAAAATCGACCTTCACAACTTGCGGATCGTGGACCCGCTCCGCAGTCAGGATCTCGGCCGCTATGAGGCGCTGCTCTCCGAGCGGCTGGGTCCCCGTGGGTCGGACCGCCAGGAGTGCGCGCGGCTCGCCCGCGACCCTCTCTACCACGCTGCCGCCATGGTCCGTTCCGGAGACGCCGACGGATCGGTCGCCGGGGCGAGGCACACGACGGCCGAAACGCTGCGCGCGGCCCTGCAGGTCGTCGGCCCCGCTCCTGGCGTCCAGCGCGTCAGCAGCTTCTTCGTCATGTCGGTTCCCGACTGTCCGCACGGTGAGCGGGGCAGCTTCATCTTCGCCGACTCCGGTCTGATCGTCGATCCGGACGCCGAGGAGCTGGCCGAGATCGCCGCCGCCTCCGCCGCGAGCGCACGCCTGCTGCTGGAGGCGGAGCCGCGCGTGGCGCTGCTGTCCTTCTCCACCCACGGCAGCGCCGAGCATCCGGCCGTCGAGAAGGTGCGGCGCGCTGACGAAATCCTCAAAACGCGCTACCCTGGGATCCTGGCCGATGGAGAGCTCCAGGTGGACGCAGCCCTTGTGCCCGAGATCGCCGCCTCGAAGGCACCCTCCTCGCCGCTGAAAGGACGATCGAACGTCTTGATCTTTCCGAATCTCGACGCGGGAAACATCGCCTACAAGCTCGTCGAGCGCCTCGCGAAGGCGCGAGCGCTCGGGCCGATCACGCAGGGACTCAGCCGACCCTGCAACGACCTGTCCCGAGGCTGCTCGGCGAGGGACATCATCGAGGTCTCCGCTATCACCGCCATCCAGGCGGCCGCGGGTCGCTGAGAATTGAAACAGCAGACCTGCGCGCTCATCCCCGCACTCAACGAAGGCGAAGGGATCGCCCGCATCGTGCGGGAGGTGCTCCCCCACGTGGACCGCGTCATCGTCGTCGACGACGGATCGACGGATGCTACCGCCTCTGCGGCAGAGAGGGCCGGAGCGGAGGTCATCCGGCACGCAAAGAACATGGGGAAGGGAACGGCGGTGCGCGCCGGCTTGAGAAGAGTGCTCGATCTCGGATACGAGTGGGTGCTTCTGATGGATGGCGATGGGCAGCACGACCCGCGGGACGTGCCGCGCATGCTCCGGGCCGCCCAGATCGATTCCCCAGACATGGTCATCGGCCGGCGCGTCTGGGGCGAGGTTCCTGCCCGCCGGGCGCGATCCATCACCAACCGCATCGGCGCCCGCATCCTCAGCCGCTGGACCGGTCAGCACATCCTCGACTCGCAGTCGGGGTTCCGCCTCGTGCGGACCCGGGCGCTCGAAGGGATCCCGCTCACCTCGCGCCGCTTCGAGATCGAGACGGAGATGCCGATCAAGATGTGCCGCCGCGGCTGCCGCCTGGAGCAGGTCCCGATGCAGTCCGATGGGCAGGGTCCGGGACGTCCGAGCCACCTGCGTCCCTTCCGGGATGTGGCGAGGATCTGCCTCCAGGCCCTGCGTTTCCATTACCTGAGTCGCTGACGATCCGAAGACGACGATCCGCAGAGATGGTCGCCGCTGCCCGTCCTCTCCGGCAGAGAAGCTGGCGCGGGCATCGCCTGAACGGACACTTGACATTTCAGCTCGCCGCCGCCATCTGCCGGCCGATGCCGCGGCGGATCCTCTATGCTCTGGCCGGGCGGCTCGTGATGCCTCTGGCGGCAGCCTGTCTGGGGGAGGCGCGTCGCGCCGTGGAGTCGAACCTTTCGGTACTCTTCCCTGGCTCAGGAGCGAAGAAGCTCCGCCGCCTGGCGCTGGAGACCTTCCGGCAGTTCGGCCTCGGCTTCGTCGATCTGCTCGAGGTCTCCGAGGGGGAGGGGAGCCTCGCGAGCGTAACCGCTCGTCTCGAGGAGCAGGGCCGGTCCGGGGAGCTGAGATCGATCGGCGCCGAGCACGGGGCCATCCTCGTGAGCCCTCATCTTGGTAACTGGGAGCTCGGCGCCGCAGCGCTCTCCGCCGAGGGACTGAACGTCAGCCTCGTTGCGCTCGCGGAGCAGGACCCGGTGGTGGATGAGTACCGCCGTGCGGCGCGCCGGAGGGCGGGGGTTGAGACGATCCCCGTAGGGACGAGCTTCGATTCGTTCCTTCGAGTGCGCCGCGCCCTGGCGGATGGGCGCATGGTCGCGATGCTGTGCGACCGGAATTTCGATGAGGACCGATGCTCCGTGGAGCTCCTCGGACATGCGGCGGAGTTTCTGAAGACTCCTGCGCTCCTCTCTGCGGTCAGCCGCGCCCCGATGCTGCCGGTCGCCTTCGTGCGCCTTCCGGACGGCCGCTACCGGATCCTCATGGGCGAGCCCGTTCAGGTCGGCCTCGACGGATCGGAGCAAGATCTCGCGCGGAGCATGAACCAGGTCGCCCGCTCCTTCGGCAGTTTCATCGGTTCGTTTCCGACGCAATGGTACAATTTCTATCCTTACTGGCCCGAGAACCGCCTTCTTTCCCCCCGGGCATGATGGAAGCCTTCGTCCACGCTCTGACCATCGACCTCGAGGAGTGGCACGATATCTGCGGTGTCCCGGCGATCGAGAGCGACCGGCGTTCCCTTCCTTCCCGCCTGCGCGAGGACGCGCTGAGGCTTCTGGAGATGCTCGACAGACGGGGCTCGAGGGGGACCTTCTTCGTGCTCGGCCGCGTCGCCGAGACCTCTCCGAAGCTCGTCGAGGAGGTGGCCGCCTCGGGACATGAGATCGCCTCCCACGGCCACGAGCACCGGATGGCGACCGAGACGGATGAGGCGGGTTTCGTCGCTGATCTGGATCGGGCCGCCCGCGTCCTCGAGGCGATCACGGGCACGCGTCCGCAGGGACACCGAGCGGCCGCCTGGTCGCTGGGGCGGGCGAAATTCGACGGACTGGCGGCCCTCGTCCGGCGAGGATACCGATACGATTCCTCGCTCGCCGCCGTGCGCCCGCTCGGCAGGCCCGATCTTCCCGCCACTCCCGTGCGGCTGACCACGCCGGCGGGGACAATCGAGGAATGGCCCCCGCTGTCGGCCTCCTCGCCTCTGGGGCGTTACCCGGTCGGGTTCGCTCTGGGACTGAGGCTTCTTCCGAACCGCGTGATCCTGAAGCACCTGAGCCGGATGGCGGAGCAAGGCCGCAGGGCCGTGCTCGCTGTGCACCCCTGGGAGCTGGACCCCGACCCGCCCCGATATCGCCTTCCTCTCGGGCTTCACATCGCCCATTACGCCGGACTCGGGGGAATGCGGGACAAACTGGACGACCTGCTGCGCCACGTGAAGCTGGAGAGAATCGACCGGCTGGCGTTGCCGGAGCCCCTCGGGACTGTTCCAACCGATGACTGAGAATGTGTTCCTCTTTCCCGGCCAGCTTTCCGAAGGCATCGGCATGGGCGTCCGGCTGCTGGAGCGATCGCCCAGCGCGCGGGAGACCATCGAGGAGGCCTCGGAAGCCGCCGGGATGGACCTCCCTCGGCGTCTCGATGGGACTGTATTCTGCTGCCGTGGCGGCCGGAGCTGTCCGTCTCGGCGAAGGGATCGCACTGCTGCGCGAAGTGGATCGCGCCGGCCGGGAACTCTTTCGAGGCCGCCGGCACGGAATGGCCCTGGTCGTCGGCCTGCGTCCGGATTCGGTGATGGCCTCGCTCGCTGATCTGATGCGCTCCGGGCGGATCGAGATCTCCAACGTGAACTCTGCCGCCCAGGTGGTTCTCGCCGGCGTCTCCGAAGCGCTGGACGAGGCCGTCGGTCGTCTCGCGGGCCGTGCGCTGCGCTCCGAAAGACTTCCGATGAGCCGTCCCTATCACACAGCCTTCATGGAGCCTGTCGCCCGAAAGGTGGCGCTCCTTTGCGAAAGTCTGCCGGTGCGCGACCCGCTCTGGCCGATCGTTTACCATCACGACGGGCGGCTCGTGCACAGGGGGGAGGAGCTGAGGCCGCTTCTTTCCCGGCAACTGTGCGAGAGGTGCGATTTCCCGCGCGCCATCCTGTCTCTTCCGCGCCGGCCCGATCGCCTCTTCATCGAGGTCGGTCCCGGCGCGGTGCTCGCAAGGCTGCTGCGGTGGATCAACCGGGACGCGGAGGCAGTCGCAGTCGAGGACCCGGCTGCCCGTGAACGGGTGGAGAGCCTGCTCGGGATTCAAAGGGTCGAGCAGAAGGCCGACAGTCGGATCGCGGGCCAGTCGTCGTGACTGGACAGACCGCTATCGTCACGGGAGGATCGCGCGGGATCGGTCGCGCCACGGTGGAGCTGCTTGCTTCCGAGGGGGTTGCGGTCCACTTCGGTTTCCGCAGCCGTGCTGATGCGGCCGCCGAGGTCGAAGCGGTTGTGGCGGCGTCCGGGGGAAGGGCCCGGGCCCATGCGGTGGATGTGGCGGACCGCCAGTCGGTCGCCGCCCTCTTTGCCGAGGTACTGCGCGTGGAAGGACGGCTGGATATCCTCGTCCATTCCGCCGGGATCAGCCGAGACCGGCTCTTTGCCCTGATGCCCGACTCCGACTGGCGTGAGGTGCTCCAGGTGAACCTCGACGGCGCATACCATGTCCTCAAGGAGGGGCTGCGCCCGATGCTTTCCGCTCGCAGAGGCGGGGTCGTGCTGGTGGCTTCGGCGAGCGGATCCGGAGGGGGCCGGCCAGGCCAGACGGCCTACGCGGCCTCCAAGGGAGGGCTCGTTGCCCTGACCCGGACCTTGGCACGCGAGGCAGCCCGTTTCGGCGTGCGTGTCAACGCCGTCGCGCCGGGTCTCATCGACACCGACATGACCGCCTCGCTGCCGGAGAAGCAGCGCAGCGGGATCCTTTCGGCCTCCGCTCTCGGACGCGCCGGCAGGCCCGAGGAGGTCGCCCAGGTGATCACGTTCCTGGCCAGCGGGGAGGCCTCTTATGTCACCGGCCAGGTGTGGTCCGTGGACGGCGGCCTGAGTTTCTGACCTCGGATCTCGTTCTTGGCGTGACCGGCTGGGGCTTCTGCCCACTCCAGATCCTCCGTGCCCGTTCTTGGCGGCCTTCGTGGAAGACGTGCCGTGATTTCATGTATCATCGGTCTCGAGGCGGTCGGTTGAAACCGTCGTCGGGGAGGGCGGAATCCGGCGCTCATGACCGAGGAAGCGAAGCTGGCGGACGAGGTCAAGGCGCTGATCATCCGGCGCCTGAAGCTGGAAAATCTCCGGCCGGCTGACATAGCCGACGAGGCGCCGCTGTTCACGACCAGCGACGGGGGGACGGGAGGGATGGGCCTCGATTCGATAGACGCCCTGGAGCTGGTCCTCGGAGTGGAACAGAGCTTCGGCGTGAGGATCGAGGACGAGGAGGAGGCGGCCCGCGCCTTCGCCTCTGTCAGCTCCCTCTGCCGGTTCATCCGGACGCATCAAGCGGCCTCCAAGAGATCTTGATCCTTCCAGAGCGGCTCCGGAGCGTTGTTCACGTCTTGCAGGCTCTCATCGCTGTCGGGGGGGCGCTCGCGCTGCTGCCCGCTTGCGGTCGAGGCCAGCCTGACTCCGGCGCCTCCACAGCCGCTGCAAGCCGGGCCGGCGACTCTCAGGCAGGGGACGAGAAGATCCACTGGTCCTACATCTCGCTTTCGGGAAAGAGCCCCATCGAAGCGACGGTCCTGCCGCTGCGCCATTTCAGGACTTACCTTCCCGTCGTGCCGGCGCCCCCGGCCACGGCACGTGACTACGACGAGCGGATGGCCATTCGCCAGACAGCTCTGAAGATGATCGAGAGCAAGAACGTGCGCTTTCTCAATTCCCTCAACGATGCGGTCGCGAAGCTCGATCCGGAAAAGGAATGGCAGGAGGGCTACGAAGCGTTCCTGAAGGCCGGTCGCGCGGAGGGAGGCTATCTTGGTCAGCTCGAGCGGGCCCACACGAGCGGGGAGATCTGCCCCCCCGGCGCATGCGGCGCCGACGCCCCCCGGCCGAAAGGATGCCCCCATACCCACAAGGCCAAGGCGCGCTGGGCCCCCGACGGTTCGCTGATGGGGGTGGATAAGCCCACATTCACGGACACGCCGCAGGAGCAGTTCGACGCCCTGATCGTGGATTTCACCTGCGGCAGGCATTGACAGGCCGGCTGCCGCTCGCTCATCCTCCCCGCCGCGCTCCGATGCGCCGTCGCGTGCCCGGGATCTCCCGGCAGCCGGCCGCCGCTGCATCCCGCCCTGATGCCCTGCCCGCCGGTGAAGAATTGCCGATCGCGCGGCATCCTTCGGCGGAAAAGGCGCAATGAGCACCCGCCGGCGCGTCGTGATCAGCGGCGTGGGCGCCTGCACGGCCCTGGGGAGCAACGCCCCGCGGACCTGGTCGAGGCTCGTGGCGGGGGAGTGCGGCATCCGTCCCTTCAGCCGCTTCGACACCTCCGCTTTCCGGGCCCGGACAGGCGCGGAGCTTCTGGAAGAGCCCATCCCCGACGGTCTTTCCCCCCGCCAATCCAGGCGCATGTCCCGGACGGACCTGACCGCGTTCGCCGCTTGCCGGGAAGCGCTCGCCGGAGCGGGAATCGACACAGGGCGGGAGGACCCCTCCCGTCTGGGCGTGTTCCTGGGCGCGGCTTCAGCCGGGCTTTTCGAGGCGGAGCAGTACTGGAAGGAAAGAGAGGAAAGGGGAATCCGGCGCGCGAGGCTGTCGCGAGCCTTCGGCTATTTCCTGAGTTCAACGACCGATCATCTGGCAAGCCTCTTGGGCGCAGAAGGTCCGAGCGCCACGGTCGTGACGGCCTGCTCCTCATCGACAATCGCCATCGGCCGCGCCTGGGAAGCCATCAGCGACAGCCGCTGCGACCTCGCCGTGGCGGGCGGGGCCGACACCTTGAGCGTCTTGACAGTCGCCGGATTCAACTCCCTGCGGGCCGTCGATCCCGACCGCTGCCGTCCATTCGACGCCCGGAGGAATGGAATGTCGCTGGGGGAGGGAGCCGGGATCCTTCTCCTGGAGGAACACGAGAGGGCGCGGAGGCGGGGGGCACCGATCATCGCGGAGGTCCTCGGTTACGGACTCGCCTGCGACGCATACCACCCGACCGCGCCTCATCCCCAAGGCGCAGGATCGGCGCGAGCGATGGAGGAGGCCCTCAGGCGAGCGCGCGTGGACCGCTCCCGCATCGACTACATCTCCGCGCACGGAACGGGGACTCTCGTCAACGACGAGGCGGAGACGAGGGCGATCCACAGGGTTTTCGGTGAGCGCGCGCGGAAGGTCCCGGTCAGCAGCATCAAGTCGATGCTGGGACATTGCCTGGGGGCGGCCGGGGCAGTCGAAGCGGTCGCGCTCGCGCTGACGGTAGCCGAAGGGGTCATTCCTCCGACGGCGGGCTGGGAGCAGCGCGACCCGGCCTGTGACCTCGACTACGTCCCTGGCGCCGCCCGTCAGGCCAGGATCAGGGCCGCTCTCTCGAACTCCTTCGGCTTCGGGGGGAACAACGCAACGCTCGTCCTCGGAGAACATCCGGGCGGACACGCATGAAAGACAGGTGAAAGACAAGGAGAGGATCGCAGTCACCGGAGCAGGGGCTGTCTCCTGCTTCGGAACGGGCGTCCGTCGCTTCTTCTCCTCGCTCGTGGAGGGGAGGAGCGGCATCGGG
>QHYA01000084.1 GCA_003223995.1 Acidobacteriota bacterium
CTCGAGTGTGATGGAGACAATGCGGCGGAGGCCGCCGGACGGTTGGAGCGCGTGAGACAGCGGATCGTGGCAAGGCGGCCTCTGGCCAGTTCCTTCGCCGCTGTCACCGATGCGGGTCAGCGAGCCGAGATCTGGAAGGTGCGTTCGGCTGCCGCTCTCATTCTGGCAGCACAGGGGGGCGGACAAAGGAGCGTGCGGTTCATCGAGGACGCGTGCGTCCCCCCGCTGCGGCTCGTGGAATTCCTCGAATCAGTGATGGCCCTCATGGATCGGGAGGGGCTGGTGGCGGCCATTTTCGGCCATGCGGGCGATTCTCTCGTGCACGTCAATCCACTGATGGACCCGAATGATCCCTCGCTGCGCGAGCGGATGGAGGCGATTGCCTCCGAGTTCACCGATCTCGTGATCCGCTTCGACGGCACGCTCACGGGCGAGCACGGCGACGGGAGGCTCCGCACGCCGTTCCTTCCACGCCGTTTCGGTCCCGTGTATCCGCTCTTCGAGGAGGTCAAGCGGCTGTTCGATCCCTCCACAATCCTCAATCCCGGCATCATCGTGGGCGCCGGCTCTTACCGGATGACCGACAACCTTCGCACCGGACCGTCGCCGTGGCGGCCGCCGGCCGAGATCTATTCCAGGCAGCCCGAGTAAGCTCGAAACGGAAGGGATCTGTCCTCTGGAAGCGGCGGCATGCCGGTAAAGAGACTGCGGGGCTCCAGCCCCCTCCAGATCGAAAAACGAGCGGGGGAGCACGCATTCTTCGGCCTGGCCCCCGGCACGCGCCTTGCTCGAGGTCCTAGTGAGAGGGGACGGATCGAGAGAACGTCGATGAAACGCAGCCGGATCTCGGGTATGGCGGTGTGGGCTTCCCTTGGCTTGCTCGGGGCCGGCGGCGTTGCGGCCTCGGCCGACACCATCCGGGCCTCGAGCGAGACGGCTACCGGCGCTGCCGGCGGGGGTCCTTCTTCCGGCGCTCGGGACGCCGCAGGTCCCTGGTCGAGCTGGAAGCGCCTGCGGTTCGAGGCCAGGCAGATGCTCATCTTCGCAGGCCACGTGCAGATGGACCGGCGCGACAAGGCCGGCAAGGAGGTCCTCGAAACCGAGACGCGTGCAACGTTGTTCGGGGCCGAGCTGGCTCACTCGCGGACGATGACAAGACTCGACCCGTCCACCGGCGAGCCGTTCGAGTTCTACGAGCTGTCCGGAAAGAGGGGCCGTCGCTACACTTTCGGACCGGACGGCTACTCCGTCGAGAAGCTTCGGCCGAAGAACAGCCCGGACGCGCCGGTGGAGAAATGGGAGTCGTACTCGCGCAGCCAGTTCCCTTACCCCGCATCGGACGCTCCGGGAACGCCCAGGGTCTTCGACTACTACGGCATGCTCCTCTATCTCAAGCGAGCGAAGCTCCGGCAGCCGGGCGACGAGATCGTCCTCTACGTGGCCACCAGCCACGGGCCGGAACCTTACCGGATCCGGGTCAGTGAGGCTCGCCGTTCGGAGCGCACATTCGAGGACCTCTCGACCGGTGAGACGAAGACGGTGCCTGTGCGGGAGCTGCGCTTGCGGGTCTCGCCCGCGAAGCCCGGTCAGGACGACGAGGGGTTCATGAAGATGGAAGGGGAGACCGAGATCTGGGTCGAGGCCGACACGCGGACCCTCCTCGAGATCGACGGCAAGATCCGCAAGGTCCCAGGCCGCGTCGAGATCCAGCTCGCGGCGATCGGGTAGTTCTTTCAGGGCGATGGGGTGTGGAGACGCGACGGTCAGCAGGATCGAGCTCGGAACCGGGGGGAAGACCGACTTCGAGCACGCAGGCCGGCGCGGTTGAAATTGCAGCGACATCGACAGGAGGATCCAGGATCCGGCTGCGGGTGAGGCCCGGGGCGAAGGCGAGCGAGATCGAGGGAGAGCACGGCGGGGCATTGAAGGTCGCCGTGAGCGCCGCGCCGGAGAAAGGCCGAGCGAATCGCGCCGTGGAGCGGCTCCTGGCGGAAGCTCTCGACACGCGAGTCTCGGCGGTGAGCATCGTTGCCGGAGAGAGATCTCGCGACAAGGTCGTCGAGATCCGGGGGCTGGAACGGGAAGAGATCCGCAGACGGCTGTCGGAAATCCTTGGTTCGAAATGACCCGGCGCGCTCGGCCGTGGTCGCTCATGGAGCTACGAGCTACGGCTGGCGAGCCTCGCGGTAAGGGCGGCCCGCCTCGTAAAGCTGCAGCCGGCCCTGTATTTGCTCTGCCAGCTCCTTCTGTCCCGAGGAGAGAGCGAGCGCGGCGGCGCCGCGAGCGGTCTCGACGGCCCTGCCAAAGAGGCCCCCTTCCGCATAGGCCGCTGCCAGCGTGTCCAGCAGCACCGGTTGCCGGTACTGGGTCAGCTCGCAGGCGCGCTCGGCGAGCTGCAACGCTTCGGCTGCGTTTCTAACGCGCGGGTTCCCATCCGTCGCCAGGAGCCACGCCAGGCTCTTCATGGCTTTCAACGAGTCGGGTTTGAGCCGGATCGCCTGGCGGTAGTGCCCGGCGGCCTCCTCGGGCTTCCCCTCGGCCGCGAGGGCGATGGCGAGATTGTTGTGGATTTCGGCGTCGGCGGGCTGGAAGCGCAACGCCTCGGTGTAGTGTTCGACGGCCTCCGGGATCCTCCCTTGCTGGTGCAGGAGGGTGCCGAGGTTGTAATGGGCCTCGGCAAGGTCGGGCTTGATTCGCAAGGCCGCCGAATAGTGGGTGATGGCCTCCGCCGTGCGGCCCTGGCGCCACAGGGCGGCTCCGAGATTGCTGTGGGCCTCCGCATAGTCGGGTTTCAAGCGCAAGGCCCAGGTGTACTGTTCGATCGCTTCCGCAGTTTTTCCCTGAGCATCGAGGGCGTTCGCCAGGTTGAAGTACGCCGCGGCGTCATCCGGGTCGAGCCGTAAGGCCTCGATGTAGTGGCCCACGGCCTCCGCGTCCCTTCCCTGCTGATGAAGGGCCAGAGCCAGGTTGTAGTGCCCCTCCACGAGGTCGGGTTTGATCCGCAGCGCCTCGTTGTAGTGTGCGATGGCTTCCCTGGTCTTCCCCTGGCGCGCCAGCAGCGCTCCCAGACCGCAGTGCGCCTCGGCATAGTCGGGCTTGATCCGGAGGGCCTCGGCGATGTGAGCGGCCGCCTCATCGATCTCCCACTGGCTGCTGAGGGCCGCTCCGAGGTTGTTCTGCGCCGTGAAGTTCTCCGTGGTGACATCGAGAGCATGCCTCCACAGGGTGACACTGTCCTTCCAGTTTCTTACCTGGAACCAGGCTGCGGCGGAGCAAGCCGCGATCACGGCCGCGGTGGAAGGGACGAGCGCGATTCTTCCGGAATTCCATCGGCCAGTGAGATCGCCTGCCCCCCAGGCGGCGATGATGAACAGCCCGATGATCGGGATGTAGGTGTACCGGTCGGCCATCGACTGCGTCCCGACCTGGACCAGACCGATGACCGGCACGAGAGTTCCGAGGTACCACAGCCATCCGACGGCGAGATAGGGCCGCTTCCCGGATGACCGGAGGGCGATGAAGGTCGCCCCCGCCAGAAGCGCCGCGGCGCTGCCGACCTTCCAAGCGGGGAGAGATGTGGGATAGGGATAGAAGGCGGCGAGGCGTGCCGGCCAGATCGTCTTGCCGATATAGGCGGCGTAGGAGACGATGGCGTTCGCGATCCGCACGCCGAAGGGGAGGCCGTCCGCGGCCGCCACGGCCCCGCCCTTGCGCTGGACAGCGAAGGTCACGACGCTCGAGGCCGCCGAGAAGGCGAGCATGGGGACCTTCTCTCGCGCCAGCAGGAGCGGTGTCCGCCTGCGCTCGTCCGGGCGGGGTTGAACACGCTTTCCCGAACGAGCTTCCTTGCTCTTCGCCTCGGACAGCCTCATCCGGTCCAACGGCCAGAAATCCAGCAAGAGCAGCACGAAGGGGAGCGTCACGAGCATCGGCTTGGCCATCA
>QHYA01000085.1 GCA_003223995.1 Acidobacteriota bacterium
GACTTCATCTCCGACATCGACCTTGCGACGGCCCTCGCCGAGCACCGCCGAAGCGGCGCCCGCGGGACTCTGGTCGTCACCGAGCCTTCCGGGTCCTTCCCCGGCGAGGTGTGGACCGATGCGGGAGGACGCGTGCTGTCGATCGGCTCTCCGCCGGCGGGCCGGCCGGACGCCACAGGGCCCTTCGAGTTCACGGGAGTCCAGATCCTCGAGCCTGAGCTCCTCGAGCGCTTCCCCCAACGGCCCAGCGACTCCATACGCGATGTGTACCTGCCGGCCCTCGCGCAGATCAACATCGCTTCGTACAGACACGGAAGCTTCTGGTGGGAGTTCGGCTCGCTAGACCGTTATCTGGAAGGCCAGTTGCGCCTGGTCCGCGAGCGGCGCCACCTCGAGGAGGGGGCTCTTCTCGAGATGCCCGGCGGCAGCCTGGTCTGGCTCGGCCCCGGCGCCAACATCTCGCCGGCAGCCTCGATCAGGGGCGTGGTCGTGATCGAGGGGGGCGCGCGCGTCTCATCCGGCGCCACCGTCGAGGACTCGGTCATCCTCGAGCACGCGCAGGTCCCTTCCTGGTGCCGCCTCAGTCGGTGCGTCCTGGCGGCGGAGACGGTGCTGACGGGAGGGCTTCAGTTCGACCACCTCGCCATCGCCTCCTCCCCCTGCGCGGCCCCCTCGGGCCTGGCAATGGCTCCCGAGACGCCGGGCGGACGGCCTTCCCCGCCGGAAGGATGCCAGGTGGCGAGGGATCTCTGGGTGCGTCCTCTCGCCGCGTGATGAGGGCGGGGCGTACGCAACGATCGCGAAGATGGCGAGGTTCGCGAAGATCGATGGTTCGCCAGCCTTGAAGGATCGGGAAGCGACGGAGGAGATCGATCGGTTCTGCCGGGAGCGGCTTGCATCTGAATGTGCCGTCGAGCGTCTCGCGGGGGACGCCTCGACGCGTGTATATTACCGGCTAAGGTCGGCATCGGGAGCCGTTCCCCTGGTCCTGATGGACACCGGCAGACCCATAGACCCCTCCGAGGACCCCTTTCTCAAGGCTGACGAGCTGTTCTCGCGCCTCGGCCTTCCGGTGCCCCGAATCGTGCAGGTCTTCCCCGACGAGGGGAGGATCCTCCTCGAGGACCTCGGAGACGTTCTCCTTCAGTTTCAGGTGGATCGTAGCTCCGAGGAGGAGCGCGAGCGGCTCTATGGCCGCGCCCTGGAGCACCTGGTCCTGCTGCATACGGATGGCACCCTCGCTCTCTTCAACGCGCCCGCCCATCCGGCGGCGCGCCAGGCACTCGACAAGGAACGGTTCCTCTTCGAGCTGGAGTTCATGCTGGAGCATTACGGCAGAGCCCTGAGGCGCGCTGCTCTGAGCGAGCCGCAGCTTGCCGTCCTGCGGGAGTGGTTCGAGTGGCTGTCGGCGGAGGCGGCTTCCTTCGGCCGGGTCCTTTGCCACCGCGACTACCACTCGCGCAACCTCATGCTCCACGGCGACGAGCTGGCGCTCCTCGATTTCCAGGATGCACGCTGGGGTCCGGTGACTTACGATGTCGCCTCGCTGCTGCGGGACTCGTACGTCAGCCTGGCGGAGCCCTTCGTGGAACGGATGCTCGAGCAGTTCCGCGGGCTTCTGCTCGGCCGGGTCCGGTCGGTCGCGGAAGGGAATGGCGAGCCTCTGGGCGGCCTCGCCCCGCTCCTGAACGACCCTCTGGAATGGCGCCGCCGTTTCGACCTCACCTGCCTTCAGAGGAACCTCAAGGCGCTCGGTACCTTCGGCTACCAGATGGTCGTGCGCGGAAACGACGTCTATCTCCGCTACATCGCTCCCACGTCACGGCACGTACGGCGAAATCTCTTGCGGTTCCCGCAGTTCGCCTCCGTGCTCGAAGTCTTCGATCGCTCAGGGATCCTGCCCGCCGAGGCTGAGTCGGGCACCTAGGCTGGCTCGCCCGACTCCACCACCCGGGGTCTGAAGGGCTTGAAGGGCTCCGTCGGGTTGCATCCGCAGGCTGCGGAGCGTACTTAACTTCGCGCCAAGGGGAGCAAACGACCAGCGCCCAGGAGTCGCCCAGGAGAGCCAGTAGGAGCCATGAAGACGAGAATTCGAAGGGCGCTGGAGCTGCTGGCCGTCCTTCTGGCTGCCGGCACGGCCTGGGCGGCGTCGCCGACGGACCTGAAGGCCAGCTACAAGTCCGGCCAGACCTTCCTGACCTACAAAGAGGTTTCGGGCAACGGATACAACTACAGGATCTACAGGAAGTCCACCCGGATCCAGACATCGTCGGATCTCAACACGGCCGAACTCCTGGGCGAGGTGGACGATCAGACATCGGTGGACAAGCGGGAATCGGAACTCGACGGGACGACTCACTATTACCGGACCACGGATCTGGGAACTCCGCTCACGGCCAGCGACGGACTGTTCGTCGTCACCGTGGACTCGGCGGCATCCCGATACTATGCCGTCACGGCCGTGCTGGGCGGTGTGGAGGACCGGTCCATCAACTCCTCCAGCAGCGGCAATTCCCTTCCCACCCCCGTTTCGGAGCAGGTGGATTTCCCCCGGCCCGTGCTCCAGGCGCTCGAACCGCTCGATGTGAAGCTCTATACGTTCTGGTCCTGGCACGCTCCGACACCGATGGTCCCGGCGATGATGAACCGCCCGGGCTTCGCCCACAACATCCGCACGCGCAACGAAGGGGCCACCGCAGCCCGCGAGGCGCGCATCTACCTGCACGGTCGAGGCTCCTCCTCGCGCGCGATCCCCTTCAACCGCCCCGCGCACCCGAATGCCCTGACCGTCGCGCCGGATGACTACATCCCCGACATCCCGCTCACCGACAAGCACATGTACTGGTGGGGATACAACCAGGGCTTCGGTACCGAAACCGACCTGGAAGCCTCGCCGAACGTCAATTACAAAGCCAGGCAGGTCATCTACGTGCACGACTGGATCACGCGCGACAAGAACGTCGATCCGGACCGCGTGCTGCTGTCGGGAATCTCGATGGGGGGGCTCGGGACCGCCATGACGGGGCTGTGGCATCCGGAGCTGTGGTCGGGCATGTACATGGACGTGCCGCTCTTCGGCCCCGAGGGGGTGGCCGATCCGAACGATCACTCCCTGGAAGCGATCTGGGGTCACGGCGATCTGCCGACCAACGAGCAGGTTTCTTCCAGCCACAGGATCTTCGCACAGGAGAAGATCGACGACCACCCGGACCTGGATATGCCGCCGATGACCGGTGTCTTCGGCCGCAACGACACCACGATCCTCTGGGGGGACAAGCCCCCCTTCTTCGCCTCGGTCAAGCAGCTCCGCTACAGCGGCGAATGGTACTGGGACGACGGGGGCCACCTGACCGGAGCCCTCGGCTACTGGAACCTTCACTGGCTGGAGGTCCTCGATCAGTTCATGGCCCTCAACCGCTCTCAGTCCTATCCGGCGATGACCGACCTCGGCCTCGACAACAACCCCGGAAACGGCGACCCCTCCAACGGCGACACCATCGGCACAATCAACGGCTACGCTTACTGGGACAAGGCACAGTCCCTCGACACCGTGGACAAGCTGCAGTTCGTCATCCGTCTGAAGGATCGGCCCGGGCAGAAAGACGACGCCCCCGCCCCGGCGTCGACCGTGAATGTCACGCCTCGGCGCATGCGCAAGTTCATCATCGAGGCGAACAGGACCTTCACCTGGGAGAACCAGGATGAGGCGAGCGGCGCCGTGCGCCAGTCGGGAGCGGCTGTTTCGGATTCCTACGGCCGGCTGACGATCAGCAGCCTCGAGATCCGCAAGGTCGGCAACCGCCTCGTCATCAAGAGCGCCAGCGGCACGGGGGACCGGGACGGCGACGGGGTCGTCAATGACAACTGCCCCGACACGCCGAACCCCGCACAGACCGACACGGACGGGGATTTCCATGGTGATGCATGCGATCCGGACGATGACAACGACCTCATCCCCGACGGCGAGGACTGTGGCCCGCTCGACGCGAAGAAGGGCGTCCGGGAGATCCCTTACGCGGTGGTCGCCTCCCCTCGGGCAGGTCCCTCGCTCACCTACTTCACATGGACTCCGCTACCGCAGGGCGCGACATACGACGTCTCGCGAACTCTCATCTCGGCGCTCGCCGCGTCGATGTACGGCCCCTGCCTGTCGAATGATCAGGCCGGCTCGTCGGTTCTCGACACATCGAGCCCGCCGCCAGGGGATGGATACGCCTACCTGGCGCGGGTAAACGACGACG
>QHYA01000086.1 GCA_003223995.1 Acidobacteriota bacterium
GTGCTCCGGACCGATCTCGGAGACATAAACCGTCTCGTCGAAGCTGGTGTAGGCATTCTCGTAACCGCCGCACCGGTGGTGGTAGTCGGAGTAGTCCTCCTTGGAGCGCGTTTTCGTCTCGCCGAACATCAGGTGCTCGAACAGATGGGCGAGACCCCGGCTCCCCGCGTCCTCATTGGCCGATCCGACGTGGTACCAGACCTGTGTCGCCACGAGCGGGTTGTCGGGTGCGGGAAGGATTGACACCCGCAGACCGTTGGGGAGTGTCTCTGAGAGGTAGCCAGGAGGTTGGCCACTCTCCTCGTGCTCTGGCGCAGCCGGGGCGAGCCCAGGGACGCAGAGCGCGGCCGCTGCCAGAAACGCTGCGAACCAGAGGCCGGCAATCCGTCGCATCGTTTTTCCCAGGCTTCGCGGTGACGCTACCCCTGCCACAGCGACGCCGTCAAGCGATCGTCCCTTCCGACCACTCGCCTCCAACCTCCCGGCCTCCCGGCATCACCTCTCCCGACCGCGATGACTTTGACGCAGCAGTTCCAATGATGGACACTTGCGCTGGCTGGCCTGGGCCGGCCTGCCCGTAAAGGGAGCGATGTCGCGTCGGACACCCATCGAAATCCTCCACGATGACCTGTCGGGGCATCCGGCGGTCGAGGCCTGGAGCACGCTGCGGCCGGCGAAGGTCGAGCCTCAGAGCATCCATGTCCTGAGAGAGCGACAGCGATCGTCCCTCTACCGGCTCCTCGGCGTCGGCTTCGAGGGCTCTTCGGTGATCGTCAAGCGCTGTCGCAAGGAGAGAGGCGCCATCGAGCGCACCGTCCATGCCGAGGTACTCCCGCACTTGTCCGTCACCACGCCCCACTACTACGGGTGCCGCGAAGAGGAAGAGTCCTGCTGGCTCTTCCTCGAGGACGTCGGGGACGAGCGGTACTTGCAGTCGAGCGAGGAGCACCTGGCGCTCGCCGGGCGTTGGCTGGCGCTCCTGCATACCTCTGCTGCGGAGATCCCGGCGGCTGCAAGCGCGGCGTCGCGGTTGCCGGACGGAGGGCCGGCCCGATACCTGGAGCATCTCCGCTCGGCCCGCCGGGTCCTCTCGAAGAACTTCTCCCACCCGCTGCTCACGGCTGAGGAGCTCGGCGTGCTGGAGGGGATCGTGTCGCTCTATGACCAACTGGAGGGGCGCTGGGGTCGGGCGGAAGAGGCCTGCGAGGGGGTGCGGTGCACCCTCGTCCACGGGGACTTCCGTCCGAAGAACGCCTACATACGGGGAGATGCGACGGGAGTCCAGCTCTTCCCTATCGACTGGGAGATGGCCGGCTGGGGCCCCCCGGCAGCCGACCTGACGCGCGTGGACCTCGGCGCTTACAAATCCGTCATCAAGGAGCGGTGTCCGTCTGTGGACGCGTGCGCCGTCGATCGGCTGGCGGGCGTCGGACAAGTGTTCCGATTCCTCGCAGCGATCAACTGGGAGACCGTGAGATTCGGCGGCGAGGCGCGCGAGTTGCTGATTCGCCCAATGAGCAGCATAACGGTCCTGAGTGAAAGGTTGGCCGCGGCGGTCCGGGCGGCCGGACTCGTGGACTGACTTCTCACGGACCATATCGCGTACTACAATTGCGTACTTCTCTTGCGATTGGCTGGCGCTCCCCGTATAGATCAATTTGTCGGAAATGCTCCTTGCGTGAGAGAACTCCCAGGTCATCACACGCGAGATAACGAGGCATTTCGAGCAGCCTCCCCGGGCGTCTCCGGGGTGAGAATCACGGTTGAGTAGGGGCCTGGGGAGAGGGGGGGATCCGCATGACGGAGGAGCATCTCGACCTGCTCGATGACAGCGGGCAGGCTGGCGTGGCCGAGCTCCGAGGCGCGCTTCTGGACGTGCTCGGCGGAGGCGTCCCCCCTGCGAGCATCCTCGGCCAGCAGCGACTCAAGTCCCGGGTGTTCCGCCTCCGGGTCGAGACAGACGGCGGAACGCGCTCGCTCATCGTCAAGCGCCTCGACCCCGCCACGGCTCGACGGAACCAGCTCGTCGCGGAACGCTGGCTGCCGCTCATGGGCCTCGGCGACGTCGCTCCGGCGGTCCTCGGCGTTGCAGCCGACCGGAATGGCCGCTGGTCATGGCACATCCATGAGGATCTCGGTGACTGGAACCTGAAAGGGGAGAACGATCCGGCTCGCGTGAAGGTCGCGCTCGAAGCGATCGGCCGGCTCCATACTCTCGCCGCCGAGCACCCGCTCCTCCCCGAGTGCCGCCGGCAGGGCGGCGATCTCGGAATCCACTATTTCGCGTCCAACCTTCGCGACGCGGTCCGCGGGCTCGCGGCCCTCCAACCGCCACATGTCGATCTTTCTGCGGAGCGCGCTGATCTGCGCGACCGCTTGCTCGCCCGGCTGCATCGCCTTCTGGACGACCAGCCGCGCCGGGCGCAAGCACTGGAGGAATTCGGAGGCCCGGAGACGCTCCTCCACGGCGATCTGTGGACCACCAACACCTTCGTCGTCCCGACACCGGACGGCCTGCGTGCAAAGCTCATCGACTGGGATCATGCCGGGGTCGGACCCGTCAGCTACGACCTCTCCACGTTCCTCTACCGGTTCCCGGCCGGCCTGCGCCCGTGGATGCTGGACTGCTACCGCGAGGCCGTGAGAAAAGCGGGCTGGCGGCTGCCCGGACGAAGCGAGCTGAACCTGCTCTTCGACACCGCTGAATGTGCCCGGTATGCCAATCGTGTCATCTGGCCTGTCATGGCGTTCCTGCAGGAACGGGCCGACTGGGCATTCGCCGAGCTGGCCGAGGTAGATGGCTGGTTCGAGGCCCTGGAGCCGGTCCTTCCCGCATGAGACGCGACGAACGAGCGGTGTGCGCATGAAATGTCTGATCGTCAACGGAGACGACTTCGGTGCCGGCCGCGGCGTCAACCAGGGGATCATCGAGGCCCACCGCCACGGGGTACTGACGAGCACGAGCTTGATGGTCACCACGCCGTGGAGCGAGGAAGCCGCCGCCCTCGGTAGCAGCGTCCTCGAGATGAGCGTCGGCCTTCACGTGGACCTCGGAAAGCCGGGAGTCGACGCGACTTCTTCACTTGCCGGCGATGGCGACCGCCGCGCCGAGTTGGAGCGCCAGCTCTCCCGCTTCGCGGAGCTGACCGGGCGCCTGCCGACCCACATCGACTCCCACAGGAACGTGCATCGGGACCCTCGGTGGCTCCCCCACTTCCTCGACCTCGCGAACCGTTACGGGGTTCCTCTGAGGGAGCACTCCCCTGCGCGACACATCTCGGAGTTCTATGGGCAGTGGGACGGCGAGACTCATCCAGAGCAAATCAGCCTCGACGGGCTGATCCGGATCCTCGAGACCAAGGTCAAGGACGGCGTGAACGAGCTGATGTGTCACCCGGGCTACCCGGACCCGGATTTCAGGTCGAGCTACTCCGCCGAGCGAGCAACGGAACTGCGGACCCTGTGTGATCCCATCCTCCGGGAGGCCCTGACGGAGCGCGGGATTCGGCTCGTCAGTTTCCGTGACCTCCGTGACCTACCGGCAGGAGAGCTTTCCTAGAGAGGACCTCTGGCATGGCTACCGTTGTCATCTCGTCTTACAACGTCGCGAGCTTCCCGGAAGGGGGCGGCCACTTCTGGGTCTACCTCCAGTACGCGCTGGGCCTCCGGCAGGCTGGTTGCGAGGTGTACTGGCTCGAGCGGCTGCAGAAGCGAGTGAACCGGGGCCCAAAGACCACCGCCGTCGCAACGTTCCTCGAGCGGGTGAAACGGTTCGGTCTCGAGAGGAACGCGCTCCTCTACTCCTCTCCCGAGGAAAAAGCGGACGGCGAGGGGCCGTTCGAATTCCTCACGGTCTCGTCCTCCGAGGCAGAGAGGATCTTCCGGAGGACGGACCTGCTGCTGAATTTTCACTACGCCATCAGCCCTGCGCTGGTCGCCCGGTTCCGGCGCACGGCGCTTGTCGACATCGACCCGGGCCTCCTTCAGTTCTGGATGGCCACGGGCCAGCTTCAGGTTCCGCAGCACGATCTCTACTTCACGACAGGAGAGACCGTGGGCACCACTCGCGCCACTTTCCCCGATTGCGGCCTCCGATGGATTCACTTCCCGCCGCCCGTCTGTCTCGAGCAGTGGCCGTATGCCTACGATCCTTCGTGCGAGCGATTCACGACCGTCGCCGGCTGGTGGTCGGGCATGTGGGTGAAGGAGATCGAGGACGGCACGGAGGTGTTCGTCGACAACACGAAGCGCGCGTCGTTCCTGCAGTTCGTGGAG
>QHYA01000087.1 GCA_003223995.1 Acidobacteriota bacterium
ATTTACGGCACACGGATCAGCTCCAGCGGAAGGATCCTCGACGCGCGGATCCCGATTTGCGTGAAGACGGGCGAACAAGCCAGCGAGACGGTCGGCTGGGACGGAGAGAACTACCTCGTGGCTTGGGATAACCTCCGGGAGGACGGGCTGACAGAGCTGCAGGGGATCCGGGTCAGTCGCAGGGGAGCGGTCATGCCGCTGGAGCAGGGAGGTTTCGAGATCATGCAGGCTCCAGCAGGGATCGCGGATGTCGCTGGCGGTGCGTCCGGTCGGTGGGCGGTCCTCTACACGCGTTTTGCACGCGAGCTCGGAAACGATCGTGTCTTCCTGCGCTTCGTGGATGACTGCGATGAGGGTCCGGCCGCGGACTGTTCCTTCCACCAAGTCCACCCGCCGGACAACAGCGCCGTATCAAGCCTGGAACCACCGGTCTTCTGGTGGGAGCCCGGCGATCTGGATCATTTCCGTGTCGAGTTCTCGGCGGATGACAGCTTCACGGGTCCAATGCTGCGGAGCGGAAAGAGGCTCGTGGCTGGCACGAGCTACCGGCCGGACGATCCCACTTGGGCTCGGATCCAGGGGCTCGCTGCACCGGGAGAAGCGATCTACTGGCGCGTCGTAGGCAAAGCCAGAGGATCGGCCGGCGTGACGAGCCGTCCCTCTCTCTTCATTGTCAGGCCTGAGCGGGCCGTGCCAATAACGGCACAAATCTTTTCCGGCCCGTGGCTCCCATCTGTGGAGGGGTCGGGACGTACGACACGGGTACCGCGAGCCAGATCGGGAGCCGGGACGCCGAGATTGAAGCGGCCGCCGGCCGCCCATAGCCTGTGAGGGAATAGGGCCATCTCGGCGGGCGCAGCGCCATCAGGAGGTACCGAGGATCAGGGCACGCCCGGCCCATCGAGAGCCGGTATGCCTTTGACGAATCCCCCACGACTGAAGCCAACACGCTCGGGGCCCAGGACCATGCGGAAGACGTTCAGGGCCTCGGCCTCGTAGCCTGGCCGCGTCCACCCGCCGTAGCCGGCCCGCTCCAGCAACAGCAGAGCGTCGCGGCTGCGCTGGCCTCCCGCTCCATCGCCCGCGAAGAAGGTGTCGATCACCACCCCGTCGGCCACAGGATCGATCATCCGGGCGAGCCTGCGCGGATCGCAAGGGAGCAGGGGCGACACGGTGACGATCACGGGAATCCCCGCCCCGCGCAACTCTTTCGCCATCGCAAGGCGTCGCGCCGTTGAGGGGGAGTCGGGTTCGAGAAGCTTGCGGACGGTTTCGTTGTCGGTCGTGATCGTGAGGTGCACGCGCGCATTGGGGATCGCCGCGATCAGGGGAGCATCCTCCAGCACGCCCGGCATCCGAGTCTGGAGCACGAAGCGGGCGGGATGGCAGCGGGAGATCACCTCCAAGCAGTCTCGCGTGATCCGGTACCTTCTCTCCACCGGCACATAAGGATCTGTCGAGGAGGAGCAGAAGATGCGCGCTCCGTCGATCCGGCCGCGCGCGGCATCGGTCGCGAGGACCTCGGGTGCGTTGACCTTCACTTCGAGCCATTCCGCCCAGGGGAGTCGATAGCGGTTCGTCTTCTGGACCGCCATCTCCCGCACGTAGCAGTACGCGCAGGACAATTGGCATCCCCGGTAGGGCTGGAGGGAGTAGTCGAAGCCCGCCAAGAATCCACCGGTGCGGTTGAGGATTGTCCGGACTCGGACCTCGATGATCCGCGTTCTCTTCTCGCGAGGAGGCGCCTGACCGTGATATTCGGTCGAGCGAGTCATCCCGGGCGGTCACTTCCGGAAGACAAAGAGGACAGCGAGGCCGAATGCGATCCGGTACCAGGCGAAGGGACGGAAATCGTGGGACTTCACCCAGGCGAGAAGGAAGCGGATGACGATCACCGAGCTGACGAACGAGACGATGAGACCAATGGCGAACCAGGCCGCGTCGCCGGCAGAGAGGGTTCGGGCCACCTTCAGCAGGCTGTAGAGGCAAGCGGACCCCAATGTGGGGATCGCCAGGTAGAAGGAGAACTCGGTCGCGGCGCGCCGGGAGAGACCGAGCAGCAATCCTCCCAGGATCGTCGCTGCCGAGCGAGAGACCCCCGGATAGAGCGAGAGCACTTGGGCCAGACCGATCCAGGCGGCGACCCCGAAGGGTATGGCGCGGGCATCTTCGTACAGGAACGCAGCCGAGGCCCCCCGCGGGGGAGCTTCGAGTCCGGCACCCGCCGGCGCGTGTTGGGCCAGGGTGGCTGCGGGCGCCGCCGTCCCGCCCAGCACTCGTCCCGACCCGGGCTGCTCCGAGAGCCTGCCCGAGCCTCCCTCTCCGGTGTTGCGCCCGCCTGGGCCGGCCCTCCTTACCAGCAGCTCGACGGCAAGAATCGCCACACCGCCGAGAACCAGAGCCGGAGCAACGGCGCGCGGGGAGAAGAGGTGCTGCTCGATCCAATGATGAAGAGCAAGCCCCACCAAGGCGGCAGGGATGAATGCAATAAGGACAGCCTCGGCGAACTGCCGGTTCGCCCTGCGTGTGAGGATGCCACCCGCCGTCTCCGCCAGCTCGCGCCTGTAATACCAGATCACTGCCAGCACGGCTCCGAGCTGGATGAAGATCTCGAACGCTTTCGCCTTCTCGCCGGAAAGGCCCAGGGCCTGACCCGCCACGATGAGATGCCCCGTGGAAGAGACCGGCAGGAACTCGGTCAGCCCCTCGACGATCCCCAGCAGCATCGCGATCCAGAAAAGGCCCACTCCGCACCCCTCCAGGCCTCATGCGCCGGCCCGCCCGAGTCTACATCGTTCCTCCTGTCCACAATCGGGGCATTGTGTGGATCCTTCGTACGACTCTCGATCCGGATTCTGGTGCCGGATTCTCTTGCCGGATTTCTCTTTCCGGACCCTCAAGCCCTCAAGCCGAATTCACGTTGACAGCTCCCCCCGGCCGGGGTATGTTCACGGCCTCATGTCGAGTAGGTTCCGCGAGCTGGGGCATCGGCACCATCACGCCCATCGATGCGTCCGCGCATCGAGGGGGATGGCCGGCCGCCACTCACGGTAATCCCACCTCCGCGCGGACGCACCCCCACAGCTTGATCTGAGTCGGCCCCGCGGGCGCGGGTGCAGCGCTCGTGCCGCGGGGATGTAACGGGGGGATTCAACGAGGATGCAACGATGACCATGAAGCTCAGGCTGACCCTTCCCAAGGGGCGCATCACCGACGAGGTAGTGAAGCTTCTTTCTGCTTGCGGGATCGAGGTGAGAAGCGACGGACGGTCTTACCGGCCGTTCGTTTCCAACCCCGAGATCGAGGCCAAGTTCCTCAAGCCCCAGAACATACCGAAGCTGGTGGAGATCGGCGCCCACGACTGCGGCTTCACCGGGCACGACTGGGTGGTCGAGAGTGGCTGCGGTATCACCGAGGTCCTGGACACAGGGCTCGATCCGGTGACCCTGGTGGCGGCGGCGCCGGAAGGGACGGCCAAGCAACTCGACCGGCTCGACCGGCCGTTGATCGTGGCCGCCGAGTTCGAGAACATCGCCAGGAGGTGGATGGAGAGCCGCGGGCGCCCCTTCATCTTCATCCGGACCTTCGGGGCGACGGAGGTTTACCCGCCCGAGGATGCAGACCTGATCCTCGACCTCGTGGCGACGGGCTCGACGCTGCGGGAAAACCGCCTCGAGGTCGTCGCCGAGGTTCTCAGGTCCTCGACCCGCTTCGTCGCCTCGAAGGCCGCATTGAACGATCCGGCCAAAGCCGAGAGGATCGAGGCGCTCCAGACATTGATGACGGCAGTCCTGGAGGCCCGACGGCGCGTGCTGCTGGAGATGAACCTCGCCGCCGACCGGCTGGCAACGGTGGTCGAGATTCTCCCGGCGATGAAGGCGCCGACGATCCAGGAGCTTCACGGCGGCCGCGGATATGCGGTGAAGGCAGCCGTGCCCAGAGAAGGCCTTCCCGCTCTGATCCTCAGGTTGCGCCAGGCGGGGGCGAGCGACCTGATCGCCTACGCTCTCGAGAAGGTCGTCCCGTGAGCCGGCCCTTGCCGCCAATGCGGCCATCCCCTCCCTTGCCGGAAGTGCCGCAGCCAACGCCCGAGGCGGCGCGACTGCAAGCCTACGAAGCGCGTCCGGGCGGCCGGCGCGGCCTGCTGTCGCGCGTTTCTTCGGGCTGAAACAGCTCGGATCCGGCCTCGACCTGGTCCTGACCTCGGGCGCGGACGAGGGAATCCGCCTCGTCTGCGAGTGCTTCGTGCGTCCGGGCGAGAAGGTCGTGCTGCTGGATCCGGCCTTTTCGATGTACCGCTTCTGCGCCACCCTCTCGGCAGCGGAAGTCAAGGAAGTGCCCTACAAGAAGGACGACCTCTCGTTCCCGGAGGAGGAGCTGAGGGCGGAGGTGAGGAAGGGAGCGCGCCTCGTCATTCTCCCGGACCCGAACAACCCAACCGGCACGCCCGCGCCGCCGGGTTTCGCGGAGGAGCTCGCCGGGGCCGCCCCGAAGACCTTGTTTCTCGTCGACGAGGCGTACGCGGAGTTCTCCTCGCACTCCTCCATCCCTTCCCTCCCCCGACGGCCGAACCTGCTGGTGGCCCGCACCTTCTCGAAGGCTTACGGTCTCGCCGGGGTGCGCGCCGGGGTGCTGATGGGAGATGGCCGGACGCTGTCGTGGATCGGGCGGATCCGCAATCCCTACTCGGTCAACTCTCTCGCGCTCATCGCCCTGGTCGCAGCTCTCGAGGACCACACCTATGCGCAGCGCTGCGCCGCGGAGGCGCGGGAGGGACGGGCGCTGATGGCGGAGGAGCTGGAGAGGCTCGGCATCCGTTGCTACCCGAGCCAGGCGAATTTTCTCCTGGCACGCTTTGGCGATCGGAGCGTCGCCGTGCGGGAGTCCTTGCGGAGCCAGGGAATCCTCGTCAAGCAGATCGACGGGCATCCGCTTCTGGAGGGCGCCCTCCGCATCGCCATAGGGACACCGGAGGAGGTCGATCGCCTCCTCCGTGCGGTGAAGAAGGCTCTGGATGAGGCGAACGCTCCGGACGAGCCGCTCTCCGGGGGTGCGACCCGGCCGGGAGGCCGACCGGATGGGGAAAGATGAGCGAACCAATGGGAACGCAAACGAAGACGATGAGAATGCGGACGAAACCGATGAGAACCCAGGAGAGGCCACAAGAGCGGAAGCGAAGGACGGCAAAGCGCGCGGCCACCTTCACCCGCACGACCAGGGAGACGCAGGTCCAGGTGAAGGTGAAGATAGAGGGGACGGGAAAAGTCCGCGCCAGCACAGGGATCGGCTTCCTCGATCACATGCTCGCGGCCCTGGCGCTTCATGGGGGGATGGATCTCGATCTGCGGGCGAGCGGTGATCTGCACGTCGACCAGCACCATCTGGTCGAGGACTGCGGGATCGCTCTCGGCCAGGCCCTGCGCGAGGCCTTGGGCGACCGCAAGGGGATCGAGAGGACCGGCTTCTTCGCTTTCCCGATGGAGGAGTCCCTGGCGCTCGCGGCGCTCGACCTGGGAGGCCGCCCCTCGCTGGCCTGCAGGGCGCGCTTCCGGCGCTTCCGAGTCGGCGACCTCGAGACGGACACGATTCCGGAGTTCCTTAGGGGCCTGACCCGGGGCTTGCAGGCGGACCTCCACGTCGTCCTGCCGTACGGATGGAACGACCACCACAAGGCGGAGGCGCTCTTCAAGGCTCTCGGAAAGGCGATGAAACTGGCCTTCAGCCGCGACGAGCGCTACCGGGGCATCGTCGCGAGCACGAAGGGAATGCTCGAATGATCGGCATCGCGGACTATGGGGCCGGCAACCTCCGGAGCGTGCAGGCCGCTCTCACGCGCCTCCGGTTGGGTTGGAAGCTGGTCGCCCGCCCGGAGGATTTCGCCGGCCTGGGGGGTCTGATCCTGCCAGGGGTCGGCAGGAGGGAGCGACGAGGATCCTGGCGAGGAGGGGCTGGGCGTGCTGCCGGGGCGGATCCGCAGGCTCGAATCCAGCAGGCTGCCCCACATCGGCTGGGCGTCCGTCGAGACGCTTGGGAAGCGAGGCCCGGGAGAAGCGGCGATCTTCCGGGACATGCCCTCACGCTTCCATGCTTACTTTGCGCACTCCTATGTCCTGCCGAGATCGGAGGCCGGCGCCAACGACCGGATCGTCGCCGCGCTGACGAACTGCCCTCCCGAGTTCGTGTCGGCCCTTCAGGCCGGCTCCCTCTGGGCCGTGCAGTTTCACCCGGAGAAGAGCGGCGAGATGGGCTCACGCCTGCTCGCCGGCTTCGCTGCCCTGACCGGAGCCCCGGAGGCTCGCTTCCAGCGCGATGCGCTGGACGAGGGCGTCGGAACCGGGGACGGGGACGGTCGCGCCAGGCCCCATCGCATCATCCCCTGCCTGGACATCAAGGGCGGAAGGGTCGTCAAGGGGGTCCGGTTCCGGGATCTCAAGGACGCTGGCGATCCCGTGGAGCGAGCGAGCGCCTACGATCGGGACGGTGCGGACGAGGTGTGCTTCCTCGACGTCTCAGCGTCGCAGGAACAGCGTCGGCCGCTGATCGACCTGGTGCAGCGGGTCGCGGACGAGCTGACCGTCCCCTTCACCGTCGGAGGGGGCATCCGCACCCTCGAACAGATGCGCGAGCTGCTGCTCGCCGGCGCCGACCGGATTTCGCTGGGAACGGCGGCCGTCGAGGATCCCACCCTGGTCTCCCGCGCCGCGCAGACCTTCGGCAGCCAGTTCGTGATCGTGTCCATCGACGGCCGCCGGGAGTCAGGCCGGTGGGTCGCGACGACACACGGGGGCAGCCGGACATCCGGCCGGGAGGTCCTCGAATGGGCCCGGCAGGTCGAGAGCCTGGGGGCGGGAGAGATCCTCTTGAATGCGATGGACGCCGACGGCACTCGCTCGGGCTACGACATCGAGCTGACCCGCGCGGTATCCCGCGCCGTCCGGATTCCCGTGATCGCTTCGGGAGGGGCCGGCACGCCCGAGGACATGGCGAGGGTCCTCTCGGA
>QHYA01000127.1 GCA_003223995.1 Acidobacteriota bacterium
GCCATCGTCAAGGAGCGCGCGGGCAGGGGGCTTGCCATCCGGGAAGTGCCCGTTCCCGAGATCGGACCCACGGAGGCGCTCATCCGCGTCAAGGCGGCCGGGATCTGCGGCACCGACGCTCACATCTACGAGTGGAACCACTGGGCGGAGGGACGCATCAAGCCTCCTCTGATTATCGGTCATGAATTTGCCGGGGAGGTCGTCGAGGTCGGCGGTGATGTGAGAAGCGTTGCACCCGGCCAGACCGTCAGCGCCGAAGGGCATCTCAACTGCGGCCACTGCTTCCTCTGCCGGACCGGCCAGGCCCACGTCTGCCGCGACGTGCGAATCATCGGGGTCGACGTGGCGGGAGCCTTCGCCGAGTACATCAAGATTGGCGGTGGCCGTGGCCAGGGCGGCCGGCGCCGCGCGCGTGCTCGCATCCGAGATCAACCCGATGCGCCGCGAGCTGGCCAGGCGCATGGGCGCCCACGTGGTCCTCGACCCGCGCCACGAGGACCTGGCGGCGGCCGTGGGCACGGCAACCGGTGGGCTCGGAGTCGATCTCGTGTGCGAGATGTCGGGCCACCCCGATGCGATCCGCCAGGCGATGCGGCTGGTGCGCAACGGCGGCCGCGTTCACCTTCTCGGCCTGCCGAAGGAGGAGGTGCCTCTGGACATCTCCGGGACCTTGATCTTCAAGGGAATCACGGTGTACGGCGTGATCGGCCGGAAGATGTACGAGACCTGGACCCAGATGACCGCCTTCCTGAAGGCGGGCCTGATCGACGTCCGGCCCGTGATCACTCACCGGCTCCCCTTCGGAGACTTCGAGGCAGGGATCGAAGCGATCCGGTCGGGCCAGGCCGGCAAGGTGATCCTGCTGATGGAATGACGGGCGGGCGCCGATGGAATGAAAGGCAGGTGCGGTTCATGAACCGGTCATTCGTCGAACGGCTCGGCGGTGAGCTGGAAGGGTTCCGCCGCGACGGAGTGTACAAGCGGTTCAACTACATCGACTCGCCCCAGTCGGCGCGGGTGAAGATGGAGGGACGGGGAGAGGTCATCATCCTCTCTTCGAACAACTATCTCGGGTTGTGCGACGAGCCGGAGGTCGTCGAGGCGGGGCGTCGCGGGCTGGATCGCTTCGGAGCCGGCACCGGCTCGGTGCGCTTCATCTGCGGGACATTCACGATCCACCGGGAGTTGGAGCAGCGGCTGGCCCGCTTCGTCGGTGCGGAGGCCTCCCTCACCTATGTCTCGTGCTGGAACGCGAACGAGGGGCTGATGCCGGCCTGCCTCGACGAGAAGGACGCCGTCATCTCCGACGCCCTGAACCACGCGAGCATCATCGACAGCATCCGTCTGTGCAAGGCGCAGCGGAAGGTGTATCCGCATTCCGACATGGGCGCTCTGGAGAAGGCGCTGAGGGAGGCTTCCTCGGCGCGCCACCGCTTCATCTGCACCGACGGTGTGTTCTCGATGGAGGGGGACATCACGCGACTGCCGGACATCGTCGAGCTGGCGCGCCGCTACGACGCCATCGTCATGGTGGACGACTCGCACGGCACGGGTGTCCTCGGCAAAACGGGTCGGGGGACGGCGGAGCACTACGGCCTGCTGGACGAGGTGGACGTGATCACATCGACTCTGGGCAAGGCCCTCGGAGGCGCCGCGGGAGGCTTCACCGCGGGACCGGCGGCTCTGGTCGATTTCCTCTGCCAGCGCTCGCGGCCGCAGCTTTTCTCCAACGCCCTGCCTCCGACGGTCGCCTCCAGCGCGCTGGCCGCCGTCGATCATCTCGAACGGCATCCCGAGCTGGTGGCGCGGCTGCACGACAACGTCCGCTTTTTCCGTGAAGGGCTTCTCGGCCTCGGCTTCAAGCCGCACCCCTCGCAGACCCCGATCATCCCCGTGATCGTCGGCGAGACCGCCTTCGCCATCAAGATGAGCGACATGCTCCTGGATGAAGGGGTCTTCGTGACCGGGTTCGGCTATCCGGTCGTGCCTCAGGGCCAGGCCCGCGTGCGCTGCCAGATCTCCGCCGCGCACAGCCGCGCCGATCTCCAGGCGGCCCTCGACGCGTTCCGAAAGGTCGGCAGGAAGCTCGGGCTGATCTGATCCAGAAGTGTCCGCGCTCGAGGGACCAGACGCTTCGGGGGCCCGCAGACCGACCAGAGACCTGGCGCACGCCAGTAAGAAGATGTCCTCCGCGAACCCACGTCCATGGACCTGAGGCTTCTCGAGGTGTTCTGCTGCGTTGCCGAGTGCGGCAGCTTTTCCCGGGCCGCCCAGCGGCTTCATCTGACGCAGCCGACGATCAGCGGGCACATCAAGTCGCTCGAGCAGCAGCTCCGGACGCGCCTCTTCGTCAGGCTGGGACGCAGGATCCAGCTCACGCCCGCCGGGGAGCTCCTCCAGGAGCACGGCGAGCGCATCCTCGAGATGAGAAGGGTCATGGTCGATGGCCTTCAGCGCCTGCTCAGTCGCCAGGAGGGACACCTGCGGCTGGGCGCGAGCACGATTCCGGGAGAATACCTGCTGCCTGCGATCGCCGGCCGGTTCCACAGGAGGCGGCCCGGCATCCGCGTGACGATCGAGATCGGCGACACCCGGGGGATCGCACAGAGGGTCGAAGGAGGGGAGGTGGAGATCGGATTCGTAGGAGCGCGTCTTCCTCATCGCCAGTTCAGGTTCAGGAAGTTCGCCGAGGACGTTCTCATTCTCTCGACGCCTCCGACGCCGCGCTGGCGGAACGTGAGGTCCATCCCTCTGGCAGAGGCGAAAAACGAGCCCATGGTAGTCCGCGAGCCCGGCTCGGGAACGAGGATGGCTTTCGAGCGGAGGTTGGCCGAGCTGTCCCTCGATCTCTCTCAGTTCACCGTCGTCGCCGAGCTGGGAAGCACGACCGCGGTGAAGGAAGCGGTGAAAGCGAACGTCGGGGTTGCGGTGATCTCCGATCTGGCCGTCCGCTCCGAGCTGCAGGCAGGCCTTCTGGGGCGCGTCCGCATCCGCGAAATCGGAAAGCTTCGGCGCGACTTCTTCACGCTCGTCCATTCGAAGCGGGCCCTGTCGCCTCTCGCAAGCGCGTTCCTCGAGCATTTGCGTGAGGAAGTGCTCCGCGGCGAACGCCGGTAGCAATTACCCATTGGAAATACCGATTTGACTCATCGGCATTCGTGTGCTCGAATGAAGGAGAAGGAGCCCGCGATGATGGAGGAGAGAGTCATGTCCTGGAGAGGTGAGTGTTGGAGAGCGCTGACCTTGCTGGCCACGCTGATCCTGCCGGCTGTTGCCTCCACCGATGTCAAGCAGAGGGCTTTCGAGTTCTCGTATTCGGCGGAGGTCGACCACATCCCCAATGGAGCGAGGAAGGTCTCCATCTGGCTCCCCTATCCGGTCAGCGATCCCAATCAGGAAATCAGCGACGTGAAGGTGACTTGCCGGTATCCGACCTCGATCAAGCACGACCCGGAGTACGGCAACTCCGTTCTTCATGTGTCGCTTGACAATCCGAAGGAATCGTCGGTCGCGGTGCAGCTCGGCTTTCGGGTCTTGCGGCGTGAATATGTCCGGAACGACTTCGCCAGGGTCGGCGGAGAAGCCGGGGGTTCCTCCGATGGGACGATGAAGCGCTGGCTCGGTCCCGACAAGCTGGTTCCCCTAGACGGGCGCATTCGGAAGATTGCCCAGGAGATCACCCAGGGGAAGACCAACGATCTGGAGAGGGCGAGGGCCATCTACGACTACGTCGTCTCCAATATGAAGTACGACAAGAGCGGAACCGGATGGGGGAACGGCGATATCTACTGGGCCTGCGACGCCAAGAGAGGCAATTGCACGGATTTCCACGCGTTGTTCATCGGGTTGTGCCGGGCTTCGGGCATACCCGCCAAGTTCGCCATCGGCTTTCCCCTCCCCGAGTCGCGCGGTCAGGGCGAGATCGCCGGCTATCATTGTTGGGCGGAGTTCTACCTCAAGGGGTATGGCTGGGTTCCTGTGGACGCGTCCGAGGCGAGCAAGCACCCCGAGAAGAAGGAGTATTTCTTCGGAGCTCACGATGAGAACCGGGTCCAGCTCAGTATCGGGCGCGATATCGAGCTGAGCCCGCCCCAGGCGGGGGCGCCCTTGAACTACTTCATCTACCCGTACGTGGAAGTCGACGGAGTTCCCTTCAAGGACCTCCAGAAGAAGTTCTCGTTCCGAGACCTCAATATGCCGCCGGCGCGGAAGACGTCGGTCGGATAGTGACTCGGCTTCGCGTCTCGATGAGTTTCTTTGCTGCGCTCCTGTGGACCACGCTCGCCTGGGGGCAGGCCACTGCCCCTCCGCCACAGGGCTCTCAACCCCCGGACGACACTCCGTCGATCAAGCTCGGAGTGATGCTGTTCACCGATTACACTTTCACCGCCGCTCCGGCCATCAAGGACGCGGATGGCAATACGGTCCAATCCAGCGCCTTCAACGTGGGCCGCGCCTACATCAACGTCACCGGCAACATCTCGCATCTCGTTGCGTTCCGGATCACTCCCGACATCAGCCGCGAGACGGGCTCTGGCAGCT
>QHYA01000128.1 GCA_003223995.1 Acidobacteriota bacterium
CGTCTCACACGGCCGTCTGGACCGGCAGCGTCATGATTGTCTGGGGTGGGCAGGACGGGGACAACACGGGGGTCTATCTCAACGCTGGAGGACGGTACGATCCGGCGACCGACACCTGGACCTCTACCTCCAGGATGAACGCACCCCTGGGCCGGCGGGCCCATACCGCCATCTGGACCGGCAGCCGCATGGTCATCTGGGGAGGCTTTGGCGCGGAAGCTGCGGCCTTCGATTCGGGCGGGCAGTACGATCCCCTGACGGATAGCTGGATTCCAACCTCGACGATGGGCGCGCCGCTGGCGCGTAGTGGCCACACGGCCGTCTGGACCGGAAGCCGCATGATCGTCTGGGGAGGGATTGATTCGTTGAGCAAGCAGCTCCAGACAGGTGGCCGATACGACCCTGTGTCGGACACCTGGACGCCCACTGCGACGAACAAGGCGCCGAGCCCCCGCCGCTACCACACGGCCGTCTGGACCGGAAGCCGCATGATCGTCTGGGGCGGACTGACCTCGGTGGGCCTCCTGAAGACCGGCAGTCGGTACGACCCCGTCTCGGACAAGTGGTCGGAGACCTCGGCGAGCAACGCTCCAACGGCGCGCCGCGAGCATACGGCCGTCTGGACCGGCAGCGTGATGATCGTCTGGGGAGGGACCGACGCCACGGCCAACCCCACCACGGGCGGCCGCTATGATCCGGTGGCGGACAAGTGGCAGCCGACGTCCACGATGAACGCGCCGTTGCGGCGCAGTCGTCACACGGCCGTGTGGAGCGGGAGCCGCATGATCATCTGGGGCGGCGATACGCCGGCGGGGGTCAACACGGGCGGGCGGTACGACCCGGTCGCCGATTCATGGAGCCTCACCACGACGACCAATGCGCCCAGCGCCCGGACGAGACACACAGCCATCTGGAGCGGTAGCCGCATGATCGTCTGGGGGGGGCAGGACATATTCACAGTCAATTCGGGGGGGCGGTACGACCCCATCTCTGACTCCTGGACGCCCACCTCGACCATGAATCAGCCCGAGCCTCGCAAGGTCCACACGGCCGTCTGGACAGGCAGCCTGATGATCGTCTGGGGCGGGGAGTTCACGGCGAAGCTGAGCTCCGGCGGGCGGTACGCCTCGGGTGCGGCTTGCCCCTGACCCGTGTACGCCTGCCCGCGAGGGCGGGCCGCGGAGCATTGGGGTCGAGCGGATAAGGCAAAGGCGTGGATTCCAGAGAGCGCGTCGCCCGGCCGTGCTCGAACGAGTGCGTCCGGCGAAACCTCAAGTTCGACGGCTTCGCCTACAACGGTTGTTGCAATTGCGTCGGCCGCACACGGACCGGCACATCCGCAACGCACGCGCTGCGGGGGTCCACCTCCTCATCGGCAGGATGCGCCGAACCCGGCGTGCTTCTTCTGTCCCTCGTTTCACTGGGAGATGGAGCTGTTCGTCCGGGCGGGTGTGCCGCTCGTGGAGACCCTGCGCATAGCGACCCGCGACGCTGCCGCGTTCCCGGGGGCGACCGACCTCGGCACTCTCACGCCAGGCGCTCGCACCGATCTCGTTCTCCTCGACTCTGACCCGCTCGTCGATTTACGCAACTTGCAGGCGATCTGGCGGGTCGTCAAGGGCGGATGGGTCTTCGACCCTCTTACCTCGGCGTCCTTGACGCGAAACAGTGCCCAACATATTATGTTGGGTAGGAACCGAGGCCGTCATGAAGAAGCACCGGAGAAGATCCGCGACACGCTTCGAACCGAGCCCATCGAAGCAGGCTCGCAGGGTGTCGGACCCTGGCCTCGTGGAATCGCTCCTCGCCGGACGGCTCGGTCGCCTGATCACCGATCTCGGCAACAACCGAGTGGCGAGCTTGCTCGGGGTCAGCCCTTCGCAACCCTCGCGCTGGCGGAGAGGCGAGGAGAGGATCAGTGCCGAGAAGCAGCGCAGCTTGCTCGACCTGGACTACGTCATGGCGCGGCTGCTCCAGCTGTTCCCACCCCAGCAGGCCGAGATCTGGCTCACATCCCACAACGCTCATCTCGGCGCTCGACCGATGGACGTCCTGCGACTACGCGGGGCCGGGGCCGTCGTCCGGGCAATCGACGCAGAGGCGCAGGGTGCGTACCCCTAGACTGTTCCGCGTGTTCCCCTGGATCCGGAGCGCACGCCGGAGAGGGCCCGGGCATCCTCTCTTCACCGCCCCGATCCAGGGCGCTGGCCGGGTCGACAACCCCGAGCACTACCCCACCGTGTACGCGTCGGATTCCCCTGCTGGCGCCATAGCCGAAGCGTTCGGAAATCACGCCATCTGGAGCCCGCAGCTCCTGCAGGGGCCGCCGGATCTCCCTGGGAGCGTGCGGGCGCTGGTCGCGCTGGATGCCAAGAAGATCGAGGTCCTGGATCTGGACGATGCGCGCGAGCTGGTCCGGCGCGAGCTTCGTCCGTCCGCAGTGGTGACCCGCGAGCGCGCCGTGACTCAGCGCTGGGCCCTCGAAGCCTTCCGGGAGAAGCGGTGGGGGGGAGTGCGCTGGTGGAGCTATTACGACCCGCGGTGGGGCTCGTTCGGAGTCTGGCACTGGTCGAATCTCCACGCCCTGGAGATCGCGCCCCTGACCCCTGAGCACCCAGCCCTGGTCGAGGCTGCGAGCGTCCTGTCTCGCCCCTGGAAGGACCGTTGTTTGTGATGATCCCCGCGACAGAATCACGTCCGCCAAGTCGAGGTAGCGCGGGCCCGCGTTCAACGCAGATCTCGGCTGGGTCTTGCTTGTAGCATCCCGGTGCCGCCCCGACGAGGCGCGGAGTCTTCCTGATCCACGCGCCTAGGCTGGCAGGCTACTCGGCAAGCACGCGGTGGACGAGCTGCACGCAGACCGAGCCCTCGCCCACGGCGGCGGCGACCCGTTTCACGCTGTTCGCGCGGACATCGCCGACGGCGAAGATTCCCGGATAGCTCGTCTCGAACAGGTGCGGCGGACGCGTCAGCGTCCATCCCGCCGCCGCCAGATCCTCCGCGGGCAAGTCCTGGCCCGTCTTGATGAAGCCCTTCTCGTCGAGCGCGAGACATCCCCCCAGCCACGCGGAGTTCGGGCTGGCCCCTGTCATGAGGAACACGTGACGGATGTCCGCCTTCGTGCGCTCGCCGCTGGCGTTCTCCCATGTGACGCGCCGGAGCTGGCGGTCGCCCTCTAGCGCCACGATCTTCGTGCGCGTCCTGAGCGTGATGTTGGGCGCTTCCTCGATCCGGCGAATGAGGTAGCGCGACATGCTCTCGGCGAGGCCCGCGCCGCGCACGAGCATGTGGACCTGGCTCCCTCGGCTCGCGAGGAAGACGGCGGCTTGGCCCGCGGAGTTCCCTCCCCCGACGACGATGACATCCTCGCCGCTGCAGAGATTGGCCTCGATCTGCGTCGCGCCGTAGTAGATCCCGACGCCCTCGAAGCGGCCCAGGTTGGCGAGGTCGGGCTTCCGGTACCGCGCGCCTGTCGCGATGATGGCGGTGCGCGCCTGCACCGATGCCCCGCCTCCGAGATCGACGGCGTAGGGCCTGCGCTCGCAGAAGAGCCGGGCGGCCGTGCGCGCCACGACGAGCTCGGCGCCGAATTTCTCGGCCTGGACGAGAGCGCTGTTCGTGAGCTCCTGCCCCGTGACGCCCGTCGGAAAGCCCAGGTAGTTCTCGATGCGCGAGCTCGACCCCGCCTGCCCTCCGGGCGCGCTCGACTCGACCACGAGCACGTCGAGCCCTTCGGAGGCGGCGTACACGGCGGCGGCGAGCCCCGCCGGTCCGGCTCCGACGACGACGAGATCGTGCACGAGGTCCTGGTTCAGCCGGTTCAGTCCCAGGCACTCTCCCAGCTCCTCGATCGTCGGCCTTCGCAGGATGCGCTCCCCGAGGCAGATCACGACCGGGATGTCTCCGAGGCCGACCCCGAACCCGTCCAAGGTCGCCTGCACGTCATCGTCGGTGTCGAGATCGATGTAGGCGTGAGGCTGATTGTTGCGCGCCAGGAACTCGCGCAGCCCGAGCGTCGTCGCGCAGTGCTGCGAGCCTAGGAGCACGATGCTCCCCTGGCCCTGGGCCATCAGGGCCGATCGTCGCAGAATGAACGCGCGCAGGAGGATCTCGCTCAGCTCGACGTCCGTCTGGACCAGCG
>QHYA01000129.1 GCA_003223995.1 Acidobacteriota bacterium
GCACCGGCGGGCAGCAGGCCCGGGAGGTTGAATCCCGGAATGCCGATCGCGTCGATTTGGTCCGGAGCACCGCTGCCCGCGGGCTTGATGCGTGTATACCCGCTCTGGATTCCGAACTCGGAATACCAGCTCTGGGCCCGTGCCGTTGCGGTGATCCCGACCAGCAGCGCGAGGATTGCGAACGTTCTCTGCACCGAACTCCTCCAAAAGTTTGAGAGGTCAGAAAAAGGCGCCCCAATATTGGAGTTACGGCCCGAAACGCAATGGCCTTACGGCGGTTGCGCCCTTGGAGGGCTCCCGTTTTGTGGTCCGCCTTCTATATTCACGGCTATTGTGAAAGAGTTCACAAGCGACACCAGCAGCGACACTATCCCCCAGTCCCCAGTCCACGTCCGGAGGAGTCCCGCAATGCGTTTCGCTTTGCTCACGACAGTCGTCGCCATCGGCGCGGTCGCCTGTGGCAAGAAGGACCAGAACCAGACCCAAGCGCAGAGCGCGCCCCCGGCAGCGCCCGCCGCCGCGGCGCCGGCCGGCCCCGTCGTCGAAGTGAAGATGACCGGTAACGGCAGCACCCGCGCCGCGTTCGAGCCCAACTCGATCACCATCCCGGTGGGCGCCACCGTGCGCTTCACCAGCGTCAGCGGCTTCCCGCACAACGTCGCGTTTTGGCAGGATTCGATTCCGGCGGGCGGCGCAGCGGCCCTCAACGCTAACATGAAGAACACCATCGATAATCTTTCAGGGCCATTCCTGCAGCAGAACGAGACGTACGAGGTGTCGTTCGCCAACGCGCCCAAGGGGACGTACAAGGGCTTTTGCACGCCTCACCAGGCCATCGGCATGAAGATCGCGATCAAGGTCGAGTAGTGATTGCATGGCAAGAAACCAGCGGCCTCGGCAGATGCCGGGGCCGTTTTCTTGTTCTAGATTCTCGTTGATGGCGGACGGCTCGCGCAGAGCGGTTCTCGTACTCATCGACGGCGCCCGTTGCGATGTGCTGCGGGAGCTGCTCGGACGCGGCGACCTCCCCAACCTCGCCCGTTGGGTCATCGAGCCCGGTGGTCTCACGACCGGCACGACCGTGTTTCCCTCGACGACGGGTGTCGCGTACATCCCGTTCCTGTTCGGCCGCTATCCCGGGAGCGTCGACATTCCGGGCATTCGCTGGCTCGACCGGCGCGGTGCCGCCGGCAGCTGGCGCGAGCAATGGCGCGCCGCGCGGAGCTACTGCGGCGTGCAGGGGGGCTGGCTGAATCGGGACATCGCGCCGGCTCCATCGTTGTTCGACCTCGTCCCGGAAAGCATCGCGATCTGCACGCCACTGACTCGCGGCCTTCGTTCGGGTGGAAACCGTCTGACGTTCCGCCGCGCCGCCCTCGGCGCTGCGGCGCACTACGTCGGGACCTATCCTGCGCTCGATCGGGCGGTCGCGGGCGCGTGGCTCGATGCCGCCGCCGAGTCGTGGCGCTTCATGTTTGTCGTCTTTCCGGGAGTCGACGGCATCTCGCACCTCAAGGATCCCTTCCATCCCGCGGTGCTCGAGAGCTATCGATTGGTGGACCGGGCGCTGGGCGCGTTCGTCGCGCGCGTCAGGAAAGAGAGGGAACTCCCGGCCTTCTTCGTCGTCTCCGATCACGGCATGACGGTCATGCGCGACCATGCCGACCCGGCCGTCATGTTGGAAGCGGACGGTGTGCCTACGTTGCGGCACCCCGTCCATGTGTGGCGCCGGGGGGCCCGCGTTGCGACGATGGTGTCGGGCAATGCGAGCGTGCAGCTCTATTTCGATCCTCGGTCAGGTCGAGAGCACCCGCTGACGGAATCCGCCATCCCAACGGCCATCCTCGAGCGTCTGCTCGCGTTACCAGCTGTTCGGGTCGCCGCCTGCCGCGGCGATGCGGGGGGCATCGTCGTGCGAACCCAAGGCGGCCGGGCGCGGTTAACCGAGTCGTCTGGCTTGATTTCCTATCAACCCGAAAGTGGCGATCCGCTGGGGCTCGGCGGGCACGTGGAGCTGGATGACCGCGATCTTCTGGCACGCACGAGGAAGACCGACCTGCCCGACGCGCCCCGCCAGTTGCTGCAGCTTTTCCAGTCACGGCGGGCCGGCGATCTCGTCCTTGCGGCGGCGCCGGGCGTGGATTTCCGGGGCCCCTGGGAAATCCCCGAACACCGGGCCGGCCATGGTAGTCTCATTGCGGAACATATGGAGGTCCCGATCGCGGCCAGCGTGGCCCTTCCGGACTCTCCCATCCGTACAGTAGATCTGATGCCGATGGTATTGGAGCGCCTAGACGTCACCGTCCCATCCGGTGTCGTGCTCGATGGCGTTCCCTTTTCTAACATCGTTGCCGCAACGGAACCACTGGTTCGGTGAGGGAAGTCTCGATGCCTCCACGTCTGTTCGTGGTCGTGGCCGCGCTTCGCTTGGCCGCCTCTGTCTACGCCGCGAGCGCCGATCCCGTCCCGCCGCCGGCGGCCTCCGACGATTGGAGCGGGCTGGAGCGCACCACCATCACGAAAACCCCGGAACGCGACGAGCTCACGCTGGAACTGCCGGCTGTGGACCTCCCGGCGGGGACGGTCGTCGATCAGGCGGCGTCGGTGGGGGAGTTCCCGGTGAATGGCTCGATCTACGCCTTACACGCCGAGCTCGTGGACGAAACCGGCCGCCATCTGCCTACCGGTCTGCTGCATCACATGAACGTGATGGATCCGAGCGAGCGTGAGCTGTTCCTCCCGATTTCGCGGCGCATCCTCGCGTCGGGGATGGAGACGGGCGAAATCCGATTCCCGTGGCTGTTGTTCGGTTCGCCGATGCGCGCCGGCCAGCGGATCCTGGCGAACGCCATGGTTCATAATCCGACCACGGTGGATTATCACGGCGTGCGCGTCCGGCTCGTGCTGAGCTACGTGCCGGACCATCGGCCGTGGCCGTTTTTCTCCGTGATTCCCTGGCAGCTCGATGTTGCATTTCCCGTGGGAGACAAGTCGTTCGATTTGCCCGCGGGACGAAGCGAGCGGTCATATGAAGGAAGCCCGGCGGTCCCCGGGAAGCTCGTCGTCATCGGTGGGCACATGCACGAATACGGCAAGACGATCGAGTTCTGGGATGCGACGACGGGGAAATTGCTGTGGCATGGAGAACCGGCTCCCGCGCCCCCGGGCCAGCCTAGCGCCGTCCCGATGGGCCGGCTCTACGGCCTGACGAGGATCGGACTGCGCATCACTCCCACGCATCGCTACCGCGTGCGGGTGCTCTATGACAATCCCACCGGTCGGACGATTCCCAATGGCGGGATGGGTGTGACGGGCGGCTTGTTCATGCCGGATCGCAAAGCCACGTGGCCGGCCACGCACCAGGCCGACTCACTCTACCAGAGAGACCTGCGTCACTTCATGGGGCCCGTGGGCAGATCGGCCGTCGCGGCGCCGATGTCCCACATGCACATGGAGCCCTAGACGCTGCTTCCGGACTCCACTCGGTAGTCGGCGACCGGCAGCGGCTGCCGCGCGGTCGCTTCTGCGGTCTGCATGACGCCGAGCATCAACGCCGCCACGATGAACCCGGCGAGCGCGTCCACCGCATAGTGGAATTGTCCGTAGACCACGGCGAGGATCAAGCCGGCAGTGAAAGGCAGTAGCACGAGCCCCAGCGTGCGCCAATAGCGCAGCGCCATCCCTGTTGCCACGACCGAGGCGGCGACGTGCGACGACGGGAAGGCGGCGCCCCACGAATCCCCGCGATCCAGCAGCCAAGCGGCGAAGCGCGCCGGCGCGACTTCGGTCGCCGCATTGTGCGCGCCGTCGAAGGCATAGCGCGGTCCTGCGACCGGGAAGAAGAGGAAGGCGACGTAGCAGAGGTAGAACGTCGCCATGACGGCGAAGATCGTGTGCCGCGACGCGTCGCGCCGGCCTACCATCCAGAGCGCAAACGGAGCGGCGTACAGAATCGGGTAGTACGCGAGGTAGCACGCGTGGACCACCCACGAGAAGACCACGTTGGGCGACTCCCGGATCCAGCGATAGGAGATTT